>CAKMQF010000104.1 GCA_927911745.1 uncultured Gemella sp. | reverse complement strand
ATACTCGAAAATGATTTAAAAGAAGAACGTATTTACCAAAGTATGTCTAGAAAAGCAAATTGTTTTGGATAATTCAGTAATGGAGAATTTCTTCGGAATATTAAACAAGAGATATACTATGGAACAACATATAATAGTTATAGGGAACTGAAATTAGCTATTGAAAAAATATATAAAATACTATAATGAAGAGAGAATAAAAGAGAAACTAGGATGGTTAAGTCCTAAAACAATATAGAATAAAACATATGACTGTATAAATATAAAAAGATAGCGTAGCAGTCATTATAACTACTACGCTATCCTAAGTCTAACTTTTTGGGGTCAGATCATTCCATCGAAAGTCTTATAATAATTATTTAGTATATTCTGCAACTAATGCTAATACTTCTTCAGTTGTTGAACACATAATAGCTTTATCAACTAATTCTTTCATTTTATCTAATGATAAGTTTTTGATTTGGCTACGTGCTTGAAGAATTGAAGTAGCTGACATAGAGAACTCATCTAATCCCATACCTAATAGTAATGGAATAGCTAAGCTGTCTCCAGCCATTTCTCCACACATTCCTGTCCATTTACCTTCTTTGTGAGATGCTTCAATAACATTTTTCACAAGACGTAAGATTGCTGGGTTGTATGGTTGGTATAAGTATGATACTTTTTCACTCATACGGTCTGCAGCCATAGTGTATTGAACTAAGTCGTTAGTACCGATTGAGAAGAAGTCTACTTCTTTAGCAAAGATATCAGCGATAACAGCAGTTGATGGAATTTCAACCATGATACCTAATTCGATATCGTTACTTACTGCAACACCTTCTGCTACTAGTTTTTCTTTTTCTTCTAAGAATAGTGCTTTAGCATCACTGAATTCTTGAACTGTAGCAATCATTGGGAACATTACACAAAGTTTACCGTAAACAGATGCACGTAATAATGCTCTAAGTTGAGTTCTGAATAAGTCTTTTTCTTCTAGGCAAAGACGAATTGCTCTAAATCCTAAGAATGGATTCATTTCTTTTGGTAAATCTAAGTATGGTAATTCTTTATCTCCACCGATATCTAAAGTACGAACTACAACAGGTCTGTCACCCATTCCTTCTAATACAGCTTTGTAAGCTTCGAATTGTTCTTCTTCAGTTGGTAGTTGATCACGTCCCATGTATAAGAATTCTGTACGGTATAATCCTACAGCTTCTCCACCGTTATTATTAACACCTTCTAAGTCAGCTGGTGTACCGATGTTTGCAGCTAAAAGTACTTCATGACCATCTTTAGTAACAGATTTTTCTGAAACTAGTTTAGCCCATTCAGCTTTTTGCTCTTCAAATTTAACGTGTTTTTCTTTTAATTCAGCTGTAGTAGCTTCATCTGGATTTACATATACAACACCATCTAATCCATCAAGAATAAGAACATCTCCATTCTTAACTTCTTCAGTAATTGTACTAGTTCCTACTACTGCAGGAATTTCTAATGATCTTGCCATGATAGCTGAGTGAGAAGTACGTCCTCCAATGTTTGTAGCAAAACCTTTAACATATTGTTTGTTTAGTTGCGCAGTATCAGATGGAGTTAAGTCTTCTGCAATAACGATAACTTCTTCATCGATTAAGCTTGGGTTTGGTAAGTCTACACCTAGTAAGTGTGCTAAAATACGTTTAGAAACGTCACGAATATCAGCAGCACGTTCTTTCATGTAGTCATTGTCCATTGATTCAAACATTGAAACAAACATATCTGAAGTTTCTTTTAATGCATATTCAGCGTTAATTTCTTTTGATTGAATAATCAGTTTTAAACAGTTCCCATAAAATTCTGGGTCTTCTAAAATTAATAAGTGGGCTTCGAAAATAGCTGCTTTATCAGCACCTAAGTTTTCGTGAGCTTTATCTTTAATGATTGTTAATTCTTTTTTAGAAATTTCAATCGCATCTTCAAAACGTTTAACCTCAGCAACAACATCTTGAACTTTAACTTCTTTAACTGTTAAGTTTGGCTCAACAAAAATGTATGCTTTAGCAAAAGATATCCCTTGAGAGGCTGCAATACCTTTTAGTTGTAACATTTTATGCTAATCCTTCTTTCTTCATTGTTTCTTCTAATGCTGCTAATGCTTCTGCTTCGTCAGCTCCGTCAGCGTAAATTACGATATCAGCGTCTTTTCCAACTCCAAGACTCATAACACCCATAATTGATTTTAAGTTAACTTTACGTCCGTTGAATTCTAATTCAATGTTTGATTGGAATTTAGATGCAGCTTGTACTAATAAAGTAGCTGGTCTAGCGTGGATTCCTGTTTCATCGATAACTTTAAATTCTTTTTGTAACATAGTCATGTCTCCTTTTATTTAAAAAAATATTTACACTCAAATAATAACACATGAAAGCAATATTTACAAGTATTTTATACTTATCCTATACTAAGATTAGTGCTTATTCTATAACAAAGAAAACAGTTTCTTATCTATATAGTAAGCATTTACTACTCTTCAATTGAAAATAACGTGAAAACATTTTTTTTCAGTGTTAACTAGCTTTTCAATCTAAAAATCATAAAAAAAGTATCTGTCACAAGGGAAGTAACGATACTTTTTTATATTATTTATATTAATTAAATTTAAAATTATTATGTTTTTATTTCTATACTGTAAACATATTTATGAAAATTAAACTAATTCTCCACCTAGCTTAATTATAGATTTAAATTTCTCATAATCTTCATGATTTCTATTAAAGTCTCGAGCGTTTTTGTTTACTTCTTTAAAATCAATACCTTGATCTTTAGCGGCAAATACACATCCACAGTAACATTGTCTATAAATATTATAGTCATTACACATTTCTACAGATCTTTTATAACCATTATTCTTTTTAAAATCTGACGGTAGGTAATATATAGAAACTTGTTCCTGAAGAACATATCCTGCTTCGTTTATTACAGTAGCATTTTTCTTAGGACTTAAAGTCAAAGCAGAGGCGAAATAATCGTAACCAAGCTCCTCAGCTTTTTGTGCAGAAGAGTCTAAACGCATTTCATAACAAATATGGCATCTATCTCCACCTTCTCTATCCTCCTCATGTCCTTTTACAGCACTAATAAATTTACTCGGTGCATACTCATCAGCTAAAAATTTTATCTTTTTGTCATTTCTTTTATTGAATTCTTCGACAAAATCTTTTTGAACTAACATACGTTTAATATATTCTTCTTTTGGATGTATGTTAGAGTTCGAGAAAAATATTGTAATATCACTAATCTCAGATAAATATTCTAATACATATGTACTACAAGGAGCACAGCAAGAGTGAATAAGAATTTTCGGACGGAAATTAGTCTTCTCCCATTCTTTTATTAGTTCTTTTAATACATTATCATAATTAATTTTTTGATTTTTATGTCTAGTATTTATAAATTGTTTACTATCAATCATACAAATTTAATCCTTCTAAAATTTCTAATATTTTACTACACAAGTTTAATATACTTTAATTTATTTTACAATTAATATCATTTCTAATTAAAAGATATTATCAATAACTCCTTTAAACAATTATAAAAATAGGTTCCGAAAAATGAAATTTTAACATTTCAAACTTATCGAAACCCATTGTTTATTAGTTATTCAACTTTATATGTTATTCCTAAATGTTGATATGCTTTAGGTGTTGCGCGACGTCCTCTAGGCGTACGTTCTATAAATCCTTCTTTTACAAGATATGGCTCATATACATCTTCTATAGTAATACTTTCTTCACCTATAGTCACAGCGATTGTTTCAAGACCTACAGCACGACCATCATAACGTTTAATTAAACATTCAAGTATTTTATAGTCAATATTATCAAGACCTTTAGCATCTACTTGTAGTAAATCCAACGATTCAACAGCTAAGTCCTTAGCTATAACACCATCATTTTTTACTTGAGCGAAGTCTCTTACACGTTTAAGAAGCCTATTCGCTATTCGAGGTGTTCCACGAGATCTCATCGCAATTTCATACGAACTCTCTTCATCAATATCACATTCAAAAATATCAGATGTTCTTTCTATAATATTTTGCAATTCAGAAATAGTATAAAATTCTAGACGACAATGCACACCGAATCTATCTCGAAGTGGTGCAGTCAAAGCTCCAGCTCTTGTAGTTGCGCCCACCAATGTAAATGGTGGTAGTTCAATTCTAATACTGCGTGATTCTTCACCTTTTCCAATTACAATATCAAGATAAAAATCTTCCATCGCAGAATACAGTATCTCTTCGATAGATCTACTTATTCTGTGAATCTCATCGATAAATAGAACATCACCTGGTTCAAGACTAGTTAATATAGCAGCTAAATCTCCAGATTTTTCTATTGCAGGCCCTGAAGTATATTTAATCCCCACTTCCATCTCATTAGCAATAATTGTCGCTAGTGTGGTCTTCCCTAATCCAGGAGGTCCGTATAGTAGGCAGTGATCCAGAACTTCACCACGAAGTTTTGCGGCTTCTATAAATATTTTTAAATTGCTTTTTATCTGTTCTTGACCTATATATTGGCTAAGAAACTTCGGTCTTAAAGACTGTTCCTCACGCTCTTCACCAAAATTTTGGCTTGCAGATACCATTCTATCTTCCATAATTTCCTCCTTTCATCAATTATGCATTCATTAATAATTTTAATCCTTGTTTTACATATTCATCAACACCAGCGAAGTCAAATGCCGATAATTTTTTCTCGATTTTTGTTAGTTCTTTTTTACTATATCCCAGCGCTTCTAATGCTAACATTGCATCACTTAGATAATTATTTACAGCAGTTGGAGCACTACTAATATTAGTCATACTGAAATCAACCTTCCCTTGTAAATCAAGAATAATTTGTTGAGCAGATTTTTTCCCAATCCCAGGAAACTTCGTTAAATATTTTACATCTTGATTTTCAATTGCTCCAATAATTTCTTCGCTAGTCCCTCCAGCTAATATAGCTAAAGCACTCTTTGGTCCTACACCTTTTACTTTTAATAATAGTAAAAATACTTTTTTCTGATCTTTATTAGAAAATCCATAAAGTATATTAGAATCTTCTCTTACTTGTTGACTTATAAAAACTATTTTTTCTTCATTTAATTGATATTCATATGGATTAGCAACAACTACTTCATAGCCAATTCCATTGTTATCTACAACGATATTCGTCGGATTTATCTCCGAAATTTTTCCTTTAATATATGCGTACATTACATTCACACTCCTGATTGATTATTTAATTATAAAATTAATCGTAAAAAATCTCAAGTGTTTTATTTAATCAAAATATTTACTTATATCACAAATAGAAAAAACTTGGCACATCATGTACCAAGTTCATATTTTTATTTTACTTTATCTAAATCAACATTCATAACTTTTGCAGTTGCTTCTACTTTTTTATATGCATCTTGATCCACATCAGTAAATCCAGTAATACTGAACATTTTTGTGAATAATTCTTTCATTTTTGGATCATTTTCAACATCACGAAGAGCTTTTTCTAATTTCTCTTGTAATTCTTTATCCATTTTGCTAGAAGTTGTAACCATAACACCAGGAATCATATCGCTAGTTGCTAATTTTTGAATATCTGTTTTAGCTTGAGGGAAGTCTTTAGCATATCTATCTTCCACTCCATCAAATGTAGCAATTACATCAACATCTTTATTAAGAAGAAGTTGTAAACTCTTATCATGTCCACCACTAAATTGATAACTAATATCTTTATCTAAGTTAAGACCTGCTTCAACTAACATAGCACCTGGATAAATATATCCTGATGAAGATGAAGGATCTACGAATGCTACTTTTTTACCTTTAACATCTTGAAGTGATTTAATACCAGAATCTTTTCTTACATATAACTCGGCAGTGTATCCAGGTTTCCCTGTCTTACCTTTTGATGTTAGTATAGGTTTTGCACTACTTTGTTTCTGAGCTAGTAGTGATGAAAATGGAGGAATGATACCAAAATCAACACTTCCACTACCTAAACCTTCAACTACACCTATATAGTTACTAGCTGTGAAAGCTTCTACTTTTACTCCTAATCTTTCAGAAAGGTAATCAGAGATTGGTTTAAGATCTTCTACAAGTTTCTCACTATTTTTCAGAGGAACAAATCCCATTTTAATAACTTTTTCTTCTTTTTTCGTTTCAGTCTTTGCAGTACATCCAACGATAGAAAAGACAAAAATAAAACTAAATAACGCCAATAATATTTTCTTCATATTATTTCCTCCTCGATATTTTAAAAATAAATTTGATATAATTTTAACACAAAAAAACAATATATCTAGCTTTTATAATGAAATAATAACATTTTCAATAAGAATTTACATATTATTAAAATAATGTTCGGTAATTACTAATAAATTTTCGAATATTTTCATAATACGAGAAGAAAAACTCAATATAAACCGTAATTTAGGCATAAAAAAACACCTTATAAAAAGATGATTAAAAATTGGAGGCGGCTACCGGATTTGAACCGGTGATCAAGGTTTTGCAGACCCGTGCCTTACCACTTGGCTAAGCCGCCTAAAGATATTAAATTTTAATGGGGCGGCTGAGGGGAATCGAACCCCCGAATGTCGGAACCACAATCCGATGCGTTAACCACTTCGCCACAGCCGCCATATCAAGAACAATATTTATTATACATTTTTCATCAAATTATGTCAAGAACTTTTTTAATAATTTTAAAATAAAGAAATAATGGGAGTGACTCAAAAATCGTGATTTCGTAGAAATCGATTTTTGTCGAGTCACCCCCGCGCAGTTTATTAGATATCTAAAAAGCTTTTCTAAAGCGAATTTAGATATCAATAAACCACTTGTGTTGTACGTTAGAAATTTTAGTGCCAAAGGCACGTTAAAAATTCTTACGTATAACGTATG
Organism: uncultured Gemella sp.; assembly: GCA_927911745.1. Taxonomy (GTDB): domain Bacteria; phylum Bacillota; class Bacilli; order Staphylococcales; family Gemellaceae; genus Gemella. Next base: position 290 of record CAKMQF010000104.1, on the reverse strand, counting down.
CAAGGACACACCAAGAAGTGAGTCATAAGACGAAAACTGATTGGATTGTGTCTACTGCTGAGGCTATGAGTTCTCATATATACTTTGTTAAAATTTTGGGCCTTTTTAAGTTCAACCCCATTTATTTTTGTTAGATACTATTTAGTTTTTTTTCTCTTAGTACATATACTAAACAAATTAATGCAAATCCTACAAAAGTTGTAGGTAAAGCTAATGTTCCTGTTTTAGCTAATAGAGAATTTGATTTACCAACAGTCCCAAGATTTACTTGAGAATCGTTCGCCACCATT
>CAKMQF010000103.1 GCA_927911745.1 uncultured Gemella sp. | reverse complement strand
GGTTGTTTAGGAGCATGAAATAGAAACAAGGTCAGCGTGGAAAATTTCATATAAACTCCTTCCTAGGCAATCTCTGCTTTTTGTTTTAGGGAAATAAAAGGCAGCAGAGATATATTTTTGTAGGATATATCATAAAAAAGTTGTTTGTGATATAATTTTAGTAATAATAGTAGCTAAGGGGTGAAAGTATGTATAAAGTAATGATAGTAGAAGATGATGAGATAATTTCAAATTCTATAGCTGGATATTTGCAAAAGTGGCAGTACGCTACGCACGAAGTTGTAGATTTTCAAAATGTAGTTAAGGAATTTGTGGAACAATCACCGGATTTAGTATTAATGGATATTAATCTCCCCTACTTTGATGGTTATTATTTCTGTGAGGAGATTAGGAAATTGTCGAAAGTGCCTTTAATTTTTATTTCATCTGCGAATGATGATATGAATATTGTTATGGCTATGAATATCGGTGCTGATGATTTTATAGAAAAGCCATTTAAGTTAGTTGTCCTAAAGGCAAAAATCGAAGCCCTACTCCGTCGTGTTTATAATTTTAGCGGATCTTCGAATCTTGTAGTGTATAAGGATGTAATTTTTGATATGAGCCGTGATGAGGTAAAATATCAAGATAATCTAGTTGAACTAACAAAAAATGAAGGTAAAATTCTTACAGTATTATTAGAAAATAGAGAAAAAATAGTAACGAGAGAAGAAATAATTACCGCATTGTGGCAAAGCGATAACTTTATAGATGAAAATACTTTGTCTGTTAATATAAACAGACTTCGTTCTAAGTTGAAAAGTATAGGAATAGATGAATTTATTACTACTAAAAAAGGTAAAGGATATATCGTCTAATGGAAATATTAAAAAGTTATTTAAAGAAAAATATAAAAGTTTATATTTTATTTGTAGTTTTTATTGCCATATTTTTCATTATGTTTTATTTGTATAATTTGCCACTAGAAGCTCTAATATATACAGGAAGTTTCTGTTTTTTAGCGTCATTTATAGCTAGCATTTCTGATTATGCTAATTACAAAGAAAGTTATAAGAAGCTAAATTTCTTGGAGCAAAATATTCTAAATGATCTTGAAGATTTACCGAAAAGCTTGGATATTAGGATTGATTATTATCATAAAATTATAGAGAAATTATATGAAGAGTTAGAGAAATTAACTCAGGAAAATCGACAAAAAAATACAGATATGGTTGATTATTATAGTATGTGGGTTCATCAGATAAAAACTCCGATTGCGGCAATGAATTTTCTATTAGATAATGAAGAAGTAGATCAAAAAATCTTACAGCAAGAATTGTTTAAAATAGAACGCTATGTTGAGATGGTTCTGACGTATATAAGATTAGATAGCATATCATCAGATTACGTTATTACTAAGATTAATCTTGATGAAGTGGTGAAAGATAGTGTAAAAAAATATGCGACTATCTTCATTAACAAAAAAAATAAAATTAAACTATGTTTCACATGAAACAATGGTAATTAGTGATAAAAAATGGTTGAGCTTCGCTTTCGAACAAATACTAGGTAATAGTGTGAAGTACTCTAGCGCCGGTGGAGAAATTACAATAGAAACCTGTGAAAATAAACTAGTTATAGAAGATAAGGGGATAGGAATCAAAGAAGAAGATTTACCTCGAATTTTCGAAAAAGGTTTTACAGGTTTTAATGGAAGATACGAAAAAAAATCGAGTGGTCTAGGTTTGTATTTATGTAAAAAAACTCTAGATAAACTAGGTCATCATATTAAAATTTCTTCAAAAGTAGGCGAAGGAACTAGGATAGAAATCACATTCCCGAAAGAAGATACATTAAGGGATTAAATATAAATAAGTTAATAAGAAATCCTCTTGAGAGTTAGATTGTAGATTTAACTTTTGAGGGGATTTTTTAATTTCACAAGTGAGACTAGATATAAATCGATAAACTCTCAAAGTAAGTTAGCTATAAACCTGAGAAAACCTACTTGATATATGCGAGTGACTAAAAAATCATGAGTTAGAAGAAACACGATTTTGTCGAGTCGCTTTCTTCAGTGTTTTATTAGATATCTAAAAGCCACTTGATATATATATATATTATAATAAAGAAATATATTTTCTAACTAATAGAATGAATTGTCTGAAAATTACCTTGTTTAAGTTTATTTTATTTGATAGAATAATAGTAAGGTATAAGGAGGGAAAAGATGAAGCAGTATTTAAAGAAAAGATATTTAGAAAATAGTTTGTTACTTTTACTAATTATTTTTGGAGGAGCATGTAAGGTTGTTGCTGCGTATTTTATAGGGGATGGATTTGACGAACTAATTAAGTCGAATACCGATGGCTTTTTCTATAATATAGCCTATGCGGGTATCGTGTTTTATTATTTTTAGTTTCTATTTATATAAAAATTCCGTATGAAAACTATGTAGTGCAAAAAATGATAACTGATATTCGATGTGATGTCGTTGATGCAATTTCTAAAAATAACTATGCTAATTTCAATAAGAAAAATAGCGGAGATTACATATCATGGCTTAGTAACGATTTGATGATTGTTGAGGAAAAAGGATTTGGTAATTTTTATCAAAGTATAACAGCGATAATAGAGACGCTTTTAGCTATAGTCGGACTGCTTGCATTCCACTGGTCGATTATCGTCTTCTCTATAGTAATGAGTGTTCTTACATTAGTATTACCAGCTCTTGCGCAAAAATCTATTCAGAATAAAGCTCAGAGATACTCAGGTTCATTAGAAAAATTGATAAGTAAAAATACAAATTATTTACAGGGATTCGATAGTTTACTATCTTTCAATAAATTAGGAATTTTGAAAAAAATTGTAGCAAACTCTTCTAATGAAGTGTTAAAAGAATCTGTATCTCTAAGAAAAAGTGTCGGATTAGCTGGAGTCCTAGGTGGCTTAGGAAATTTAGTAGGGCAAGTTGGTGTGGTATTACTAACGGGGAATACTGGCTCTAAAAAAATATTGTAGGCTTTGGATCTATTTTAACCGTAGAATCACTAACATCTACGATTTTTAATTCAGTAGGAAATATCATGAATATTACGGTAGAGTTAAATATCGTAGTACCGATCTTTGAGAAATTCGAGAAATTCAAAGAAGAGGCTAAGGTAATTAATGATCAAGATACTAGAAAAAAAGTATTAAATGAAGAAATTGACACTATAGTATTAGAGGATGTTTCTTATAAATATGAAGAAAAAAGTGTATTAAAAAATATTTCGTATGCATTTAATAAATATGGTAAATACGCTATTGTCGGAGAAAGTGGTAGTGGGAAATCTACATTGTTAAAATTATTGACTGGAAGAATAGAAAATTACGAAGGTGCAATTAAATTTAACGGTGAAGAACTAGATGGTCTTAATAAGCATAGCCTGTATGATAAGATGCTATATATTCCGCAAGAACCTTATATTTTCACAGAAAGTCTAAGATTTAACATAACGCTAGGGGATGATTATGCTGATGAAAAAGTTAAAGATGTGTTGGAAAGTGTAGGATTAGGAGAGTTTCTGTCAAGCCTTGAGGATAGCTTAGATACAGAACTTGTAGAAGGTGGTAAGAATTTATCAGGTGGTCAAAAACAAAGAATAGCCCTGGCTCGTGGAATTATTAGAGAGAAAAAAGTAGTGCTGTTAGATGAGATAACTTCTAATTTAGATAAGGATAATGCAGAGAAAATAGAAGAACTTCTATTAACTGATCCAGAATTAACGGTAATTCTAATAACGCATAGACTAGATAGCAACTCTGAAGAAAGATTCACAGATATATTGAGATTATAATTTCCCAGGAAATAAAGTTGATAAAGTATTTGAAATTAAATAAAAAGTAATAAATATCCCAATCTTACAAAAGTGTAAGGTTGGGAGCTTTTTTGTAAGGAAAATCGATAGAATCTGTAAGAAAAGTAAGGTAGAATATAAATATAAACAACGAGGAAGTTGTAGAAAAGTTCGAACTAGGAAGATAAGATAAAATAAAAAGAATTTAGGAGTGATAAAAATGTTATTAGAAGTCAACAATGTAAGAAAAGTTTATACAACAAGATTAAGTACTCAAAGTACAGAAGCGTTAAAAAACGTAAATTTCGCAGTAGATAATGGAGAATATGTAGCGATTATGGGAGAGAGCGGAAGCGGTAAAACTACTTTATTAAATATTATCGCAACATTCGATAAAGCAACGTCAGGGAATGTTAATTTAAACAATTTAGATTTAAGCAAATTGAAAGATAAAGACTTAGCGAATTTCCGTCGTGACAATCTAGGATTTGTCTTCCAAGATTTCAACCTACTGGATAATTTTTCTATAAAAGATAATATTTTATTACCATAGTGTTAGCAAATAAAAAAATATAAAGATATGGAAAAAGATTAGAGAAAGTAACTAAACCTTTAGGAATTGATAAGTTAGTCAACAAGTTCCCATATGAAGTATCTGGTGGTCAACGTCAAAGGGTAGCGGTAGCTCGTGCGATTATTACGAACCCAGCTCTAATCTTAGCGGATGAACCGACAGGTGCACTAGATTCAAAATCAACAGATCAACTGTTAGAAGTTTTTGAAAAACTTAATAATGCAGGACAAACAATAATTATGGTTACGCACTCTGTGAAAACAGCAGCTCGTGCTAAACGTGTATTATTTATTAAAGACGGAATAGTTTTCCATGAACTTAGAAAAGGAAATGCGACTACGAGTGAGATGTTCCAAAAAATTAATGACACGTTAACTTTAATGCAGGCAGGTGAGTAAGATGAGCTTCTTTTATAGCAAATTTGCTTTAAACAACCTTGTAAAAAATAAAAAATTTATAATACCTTATGTGTTATCAGCAATTTTTACAATAATGTCATTTTACATACTGTCATCTCTAGCTTTTGGAGATAATTTAGACAAACTTCCAAACGGAATTGAGGCGACAAAACAGGTATTAAGTTTCGGTATTATTGTAATTGCGCTGTTCTCTGTAATTTTCCTATTTTATACTTATAGTTTTCTAGTAAAACGTAGGATAAAAGAATTTGGATTGTATTCTGTTTTAGGTATGACGAAAAAACAAATAGCTAAAATCTTAGTGTTAGAAACAATTTTTATCGCTGTAACTACAATAGTGTTAGGAGTTGGATTAGGAATAATTTTTGATAAACTTATGTTGTTAGTATTATTAAAATTATTCTCAGCGGGAGTTAGCTTTGGGTTCAGCATAACGCCGATAGCTATAGTATTCTCAGTATTATTATTCGGAGGAATATACTTCTTATTATTACTTTATACTGTTATAAAAATAGCTAGACTTAGAATTGTAGCTTTATTAAAAGATGAAAACAAAGGTGAAAAAGAACCGAAATCTAGATGGATTCTAGCGATAATCGGTTTAGCATTAATCGGCTATGGTTATTACACAGCACAAACGGTACAAAATCCTGTAAAAGCATTATTAGTATTCTTTTATGCTGTAGTTGCGGTAATTATAGGTACATATCTAGTGTTCATGGCAGTTAGTATCACAGTACTAAAAATCATGAAAAATAATAAAAAACTTCTACTATAAACCTAAAAACTTCATCAGTGTTTCTGGTTTATTGTACAGAATGAAGAGAAATGCAGTAGGATTAGCGAATATCTGTATATTATCTACAATGGTTCTTGTAACTATGGGATCAACATCAGCATTATATGCAGGTATGGAAAAATCTTACAACGAAAGATTCCCAAGACAATTAATGATTGCAGGTTATCATTCTACTAGTGATAAACTAAAAGAAATTGAAAATAATGCAAAATTATCAGCTAAAGAAGCGGGAACTGAAGTGGAAGACATGGTCTCATATAATTCATTACCTATGGTAGGAAGATTAGTTGAAGATAAGTTCAATTTTGAATCAAATGTAGGTGTAGACTTAAGTAATGTTAAAATGATAGTTGTTTTACAATTAAAAGATTATAATAAATTCGCTAATAAAAATAAAACATTAGAAAGTAATGAGATTTTATTACATATCGATAAAAAAGGAGAGTACAATTATAATAGTATTTCTCTAAATGGTAGTGACTATAAAATTAAAGAAAAATTATCAGAGTTTCCAGGAACAATAGGCTCTGCAACAGCGAATATTATGGATACATATTATGCTGTTGTTAAAGACGAGAAAGAAGCTACTAAATTAGCTACAAAACTAACAGAGTTAAGTAGTAAAGAGTTAGAAAAAAGAGGAATTAGTATACAAACAGGTACTCCTACACTTCAAAACTACGTTGCCTTCAATATTAAAGACACTACTAAAGAAGCTAAGGTAATCGAAAGCTTTAAAAAACTAGAAAAACAAAGTGGTATAGAAATAGAAGGTAAAGAAGAAAATAAACTTACATTTAGAGGGGTATTCGCATCAATCCTATTCATCGGGGTGTTCATAAGCTTTATCTTCGTAATAAGCCAAGTGGTGATCATGTACTACAAACAAATCTCAGAAGGATATGAGGATAAAGGAAACTTTGAAATCATGAGAAAAGTAGGTATTACAGATAAACAGATTAAACAATCAATAAGATCACAAGTATTGTTAATCTTCTTCTCACCGCTAATTATAGCGACATTACACACTATAGTAGCATATCCATTTATCGAAAAAATCTTGAGATTATTCTTAATAACAGATAATAGCATATTCTTACAGGCGCTTGCTGTGACAATCGTAGTCTTCGCAATCTTCTATCTAATAGTTTATGCAATAACATCAAAAATTTACTATAGAATTATAAAAGAATAGACGAAAAAAAACTCCAGAGGAAAAATCTGGAGTTTTTTCGTTTTAAGACATATTGCCAAAATAAGAGGATTATTGTTGCGGTTCTTTGCTATTTTTCTCTTTTAGATAAGAAAGATAAGATAATGTTAAAGATCTCATAGTTTCATTATTTTCTAATGAGAATATACTAATAGCTTTGTTACAAGAGTTAATAGCATCTTCAATAAGATTTTGCTCTTCAAATAATCGTGCTTGTAAATAATAATTGTCTCCTAGAAGATAAAAAGATTTATTTTCTAGAGCTTTAGTAATAGCGGTAGAGTTCCAATACGTTGCATCATTTAATTTATTTAAAATTCCATAGATACGCGCAATAGAATAATAAAATGGTTGTTCAGAACTTGTATTTTGAATAATTCTTATATATGGTAAAACTTTTTCATACCAAAGAAGAGCATCTTCAAATAATTCTTTTTCTGAATAAAAATTTCCCAAAGTATTACAGATATCACAATATAAAATACAACCAACTTCTACTTTTTCTATTAATATCTTTAGATTTTCAATTGCAAAATCTAGTTGATTTTTTATATGATGTGTTGTGATAGCTTGAAACCATTCAAAATATAAAATATTTTCTGAATCAAGAGTGTTTTATCAATGGAAGATAAAACAAAATCTAGTGTCTATAATCTCGTTTATAAAGTAATTCCACAAGTTCGTTAATTTTAAAGTTAGAAGGTTGATATTCTTTAGTATCGATATCAAATAATGCTTCTATTTCACTAGTTGGAATATTTAATTTTTTTATGATTTTGAAAAAATATATCTATAGAAGGAGTGACTTCTCCTTTTTCTAATCTACTGATAATAGTTTGAGTACAAATACCTTCAGCTAATTTTTTTTGAGACATATTTAGTGATTTTCGTTTAGTTTTTATTAAGTCAGCTAATTTAAGTTTCAAAGTTTATCCGCTCCTGAGAATTAATCAAATATTACTATAATAATACTATAAATCTACTTGTAAATCAATAAACTAGAAATATACAAGTATAATTAAAACACAATAGTGTTAAAAATATATAAATATAGTGTTGACTATCTTTGTTATCTCTGATAAAATTTATATAATAAATATACTTTTAGAGTCAGATTGTAAAAAGGATTTTAAAAGTTAGTGTTAGGGGTGAAGAGCATGTTTAAGTTATTATTTAAACAAAAATATAGCATACTAGTATTTATTATTACGGTATTATGCGCAGCAGCGCAGGTTGCGACGTCTTATGGATTTAGTTTGATTATTCAGGCGACGGTAGATAAAAATTTAAGATTCATGGTGTCGGCGACTATTGCAGTTATGTTGATATATGTTGTTTTGAATACATTAGGTTATTTCAGAGCGATATACGTAGAAAAATTGATTCAAAATTTTTCTACAAGTCTTAGAAAAACAGCGATTGCAGATTTTAAGAAAAAGTTAGTTTATAACGAGAAACATAATAATGGAGCAGAATGTATAGCTTTAAACACTACTGATATTCAGCAGTTTGAGCAATATGCGGCTAATTGTTTATTTGCGATTTACAGCATATCTTTAGTTGTCATCTCAACAATTGCATTACTTAAGGTGAATATTACGTTATTTATTATCTCACTTGCATTGTCTTTATTAATGATGGTTCTACCTAAGTATTTCAACAAAGCGATAAAAACAACGACAAAAGACATTTCAAAAGCTACAGAAGATTTCAACAAAGATTTAGAAAATGCACTAGCTAGTTCAGAAATGCTAAATAATTTCTCAGCGTTGAATTTATTAGATAGAATTGTAAATGTTGGTTCAAAAAATATAAAAAATGCAAAAGTTAATAGAAAAAAATCTATTATGACTTTACAAGGGCTAAACGTAACGTTAAATGCAGGTAACCAAATCGCATTGATTTTCATAGCGGGATATTTCGCATATAAAGGGTATATTGAATTTGCGATGATATTTGCGATATCAGGTTATACAGGAGAGTTCTTTGGAGGTTTAACAAAAGTAATCGAATTATATCCGAATTTTGCTTCAGCAAATGAATTGTTGAGTAAGTATCCAGAAATAAAAGAAGAGCAAAGTTTACCTAGAGTAGAAAAATTAGATAAGGCGATTGTAGTTTCTAATGTTAAATATAACTATCCAGATAAAACGGTAGAATTTCCTAATTTAACTTTCGAGAAAAACAAGAAATATTTAATAAAAGGTAAAAGTGGTAGTGGAAAATCAACATTAATCAATATTTTAATGGTGATTTGAAAAATTATGAAGGTAGCGTAGAGTGGGATAATAGAGAATTAAAACAATTTGATATTAAATCAGCGATTTCTACGATGAATCAAAAAGTGCAATTGTTAAATTTATCGATCAAAGATAATATTATTTTAAACAAAGAATATAACGACAAGTTGTTTAGAGAAGTTCTGGAAAATTGTAAGTTAGTCGATGTAATTGATAATTTAGAAGAAAAAGAAAATACAATACTAGACAATAAAAACTTAGCTTTATCAGGTGGACAGCTACAAAGATTAGGGTTAGCGAGAAGTTTATATCATAAAAAAGATGTATTCATAATCGATGAAGGTACGGCGAACCTAGATAGCAAGTTGGCAGACGATATTGAGGAAATAATATTAAAAGACAAAGATTCTACAGTTATTATGATAACTCACAGAAATAGTGAAAAAATCGAAAACTTAGCAGATAAAGTGATAACACTAGGTAGCTAGATGAAAAAGAAGGTAAGATTTAAAACAATCTTGAACCTTCTTTTTTTATTGTCCAGGTATGGACTTTTGTTCTTACAAAATGGGAAATGAAAGAACAAAAGTAATAAAAAAAGAGCGATATAGGATTGATATTTTAAAATAATCTTCAGGAGCAAAAGAAAAACGCTAAGGGCGGCAACCCAAAGCGTAAGTAATCTTTTAATATTTTCCTAAAAGGGTGGACGATGTCCCAAACGTTCGCCCTTCCTTGAAGATATTATATCATAGAAT
>CAKMQF010000102.1 GCA_927911745.1 uncultured Gemella sp. | reverse complement strand
ATAAAATCTTATTTCAGTGAAAATTAAAAAAACATTGTAAAATTTTCTGACAATTACTTGACGGGTGTAATTTTTTTCTGATATAATTGCTAAAAATAAATATTTAAGAAAGGCTGTATACAATACAGCATGGAGGATAAGATAATGGAAAAGAAAAAAAATGTTAAAGGTAGTTAGTTCAGCTATGGCTCTCACAATGTTACTTGCAGGATGTTCAAGCGCAAGTAACAATTCTAAGGGAACAAAGGCAGCTGTAGAGTTTAAGACAGCCGTGGACAATGGTGGAAATGCGCTTAGTGGTCAACAACTTAAAGTTGGTATTGCTTCTGCAGATCCATTAACAGGGATGTTTAACCCAGTATTTTATTTACAATCAACAGATTATGATGTAATGAAATATACAATGGCAGGAGCGTTCCCACTTGACGATGCAAACCGTCAAAAACAAGATGATAAAGAAGCACCGGTTATGTTCCACGTAGATCGTGACAAAAAAGAAGTTACATTAACTATTCATAAGGATCTTAAGTGGAGTAATGGAGAAGATGTTAAAGCAGACGATATCGTTGCGACTTATGAACTTATGGGGAATCCTAAGTATACAGAAAACGTTCGTTACAGTGATGAATACGAAGTAATCGAAGGTATGAAAGACTACCACGATGGAAAAGCAAAAAACATTTCTGGTGTAGTTAAAAAAGATGACAAGACAGTAGTACTTAAGTATAAAGAAATTAAGCCATCATTATTATGGGGTAATGGATTCATCGGAGAATTCTTAAACAAGGCTCAAGTAGAAGCTGCATCAAAAGACTTCACTAAAATTTGTTGAAGCGACTTAAACAAAAAAACCATTATCTTATGGACCATATTATTTAGATAAAGTAGTAAACGGGGAAAGTGTATTAGCGAAAGCTAACCCTTATTACTACAAAAAATCTGAAGTGAAAATTCCAGAAATCCAATTCAAAGTAGTATCACCAGCTCAAGCAAGTGCTGTTCTTAAAAACGGTGATGTAGACTTAATGGATAGTTTAACTACAGGTATCTGGGACGGAACTAAAGACGCTAAGAACGGAACTATCTTAGGAGAATCTGATTACTATATCTCTTATGTTGGATTCAAACTAGGTAAATTCAACAAAGAAAAAGGTGAAGTAGAAGTAGATCCGAACGCTAAAGCAGCTGACAAACGAGTACGTCAAGCATTCGGTTATGCAGTAGACTGGGATCAAATCAATGAAAAAATCTATAAAGGATTACGTTTCACACCAACTGGTTCTGGATTCTATCCACCAATCGTTAAAATGTTCTACAACAAAGACGGTGAAAAATATACTAAGAACGTAGAAAAAGCGAAAAAAACTTCTTGATGAAGCAGGACTTAAAGATACTGACGGAGACGGATTAAGAGAAGATAAAAACGGTAAAAAACTTACATTCAACTTCGCTATCCGTAACGTAGGTCAAGATTTCGACCAAACATTAGCTGACACATTCGTTAAATCTTGGAAAGAAGTAGGATTAGATGTTAAATTAGTAGATGGAAAACTTATGTCATCTAAAGACTGGTCTCAACGTGTACAAGCAGATGATCCAGGAATCGACATCTTCCAAGGAGCTTGGGGATTAGGAAGTAACCCTGACCCAAGTGGATTAGTAGGAAAAACTTCACCACTTAACTTACAACGTTACACAACTGAAGAACTACAAAAATCATTAGAGGCTATGGGAAGTAGCGAAATGTTTGATGATGCTAAACTTAAAGAAGCATATCAAAAATTCGATAAACAATTCAGAGAAGAAGCAGCTTGGTTACCATTCAGCTGGCAACAATCAATGACATGGGTTAACAAACGTGTTAAAACATTTGATTTAGCGAAACTAAAAACTGGTGAACAAAAAGTTTACGGTTTAGAGTTAACAGCTGATGCACCAGCAAAAAATTAATTTAGTTTAGGAATGAGATTTGGCTAAGGGCACTTAGTTAAAACTCCCCCTAATAAACTTAATATTTCATTTTATTTTCAATTAATTTTGAGAGGGATGGAAAATTAGAATTTCATAGAATATTTTGATTGAAGCCCTCTCAACTTTGAGAATATGAATATACAGTTTATATTATAGAAATATTAATTAGAAATAGATATAACTTAAAATGTGTGGATTTAAAGGATATAAGGTCCTTAAGCCATAATTTAAATATGTAGAGCTACAATTTTACATAAATTTAAGGCGAAGTATCGTATTTTAATGTAGCAAGGATACTTCGTCTTAAATTTTGTTATTTTTAATTATCAACAAACTAGAGTTATATTTGGAGGAAAAATGAAGAAAAATAAATTTTTAAAAGTATTCAGTTCAGCAATGGCACTATCAATCATTCTTGCAGGATGTTCAACATCATCAAAATCATCAAAAGATGGTAAACCAGCGGTAGAATTTAAAACATCTGTTGATAACGGTGGAAGTGCAGTAAGTGATTCTGTGCTAAAAGTTGGTATCTTAAGTGCTGATCCATTAACAGGTATGTTTAATCCAGTATTTCACCTGCAAGCAACAGACAATGCAGTAATGGAAGATACTATGGCACACACATTCGCTTTTGATCATTCATATAAATTAAAAGAAGACGATGAAGACGCACCTGTTAAGTTCCATTTAGATAAAGATAAAAAACAGGTAACACTTACTATCCGTAAAGATTTAAAATGGAGTAATAATCAAGATGTAGTCGCAGACGATATTATCGCAACATACGAACTTATGGCTAACCCTAAGTATAAAGATAATATTCGTTATAAGAGCGAATTTGAAACGATAGAAGGATTAAAGGATTATCATGAAGGTAAAGCTGAAAAAATCTCAGGTATTACTAAAAAAGATGATAAAACAGTAGTTATTCAATATAAAGATGTAAAACCAGCGCTTCTTTGGGGAAGTGGATTCATAACAACATTCCTTAATAAAGATCAAGTAGCTGCAGCATCAAAAGACTTCAGCAAATTTGTAGAAGCGGAATTAAATACAAAACCATTATCTTACGGTCCATACTACTTAGATAAAGTAGTAAATGGAGAGAGTGTACTTGCTAAACAAAATCCATACTACTACAAAAAAGATGATGTAAAAGTAAAAGAAATCCAATTCAAAGTAGTTGCACCAGCTCAGGCGAGTTCTGTAATTAAAAATGGTGAAATTGACTACATGTCACAAGTAACTCCAAATGTATGGAGCGCGGTAAAAGACTACTCAAATGGAACATTACTAGGACAACCAGATTTCTATATTTCATATGTAGGATTTAAGCTAGGTACATGGGATAAAGAGAAAAATGAAGTTAAAGTAAATCCGAACGCAAAAGCAGCGGATAAACGTGTACGTCAAGCATTTGGTTATGCGGTAGACTGGGATCAATTAAATGAAAAAATCTACAAAGGACTTCGTTTCACACCTACAAACTCAGGTATTTATCCGACACGTTCAGAAGATTATTATGATAAAGATGGATCAAGTTCAAAAAAGATGTAGAAAAAGCGAAAAAACTTCTTGATGAAGCGGGGCTTAAAGACGTTGACGGAGATGGATTAAGAGAGGATAAAGAGGGTAAAAAATTAACATTTAACTTCGCCATCCGTAATACAGGTCAAGACTACGATCAAACTCTTGCTGATGCATTCATTAAATCATGGAAAGAAGTTGGGTTAGATGTAAAACTAGCTGATGGAAAACTAATGTCATCAAAAGATTGGACACAACGTGTAACGAGTGATGATCCATCTATCGATTTATTCCAAGGGGCGTGGAGCTTAGGTACTAACCCTAACCCAGCACGTTTACTAAGTGATAAAGCTAAAGTTAACTATCAAAGATATATAAGTGATGTGCTTAAAAAAGACTTAGAAACAATCAACTCTAAAGAAATGTTAGATGATGCTAAGCGAAAAGAAGCATACAAGAAATTCGATAAAGACTTTGCAGAAGAGGCTGCTTGGTTACCATTTAGCTGGAGTACAGATATCACATGGGTAAATAAACGTATCAAAAACTTCGATGTTAAAAAATACGCTTATGGTGAACAAAAACTATATGCATTAGAGCTTACTAATAAAGATAGTGCTAAAGGATAATTTAAAAAGTTTATATTAAGTTTATAAGGATTACTCAAGAAACAACTTGAGTAGTCCTTTTTTATATAAGAAAATAAATGTGTCAATTTGATAAAATTTTGAAAAGACTAATTAGTTTATGGATGCTGAATATCCTTGATATGTAAGTAAAGTAAAAGATATGTATGTTTTATAAATAATAATTTACAAGATAGTTTATTGATATTAAATTTATATTTTTAAAGAAACGAACAGAAATTTCAAAAAAGAATTTTGTTATTTTTTTATTATTTTCTGAAAATTCACTTGACTTATTTTTAAAATAATGTTAAACTTATTTCATAAATAATTGAAAATAAGTTTTTATATATCATGGAGGAAATAAAATGAAAAAGAATAAGTTTCTAAAAGTATTTAGTTCAGCGATGGCTCTTTCAGTAATTTTAGCTGGATGTTCAACATCAAGTAATTCTGGAAGCAAAAACGCTCCTAAAGCAAAAGTAGAATTTAAAACAAGTTTTGATAACGGTGGATCAGCTGTAGATGGTGCTACATTAAAATATGGTATCTTATCAGCTCAACCATTAACAGGTCTTTGGAACCCTGTATTCTCAGATAAAGCAGAAGACCAATACGTAAACCAAGCAGTTATGGGTGGAACATTCTCTACTGACGAAGAAGGACGTGTTCTTCAAGATAATGCAGACGATGCGGTTAAATTCCACTTAGATCGCGATAAAAAAGAAGTTACATTAACTATCCACGATGGTGCTAAATGGAGCAACGGTGAAGCATTCACTACAAAAGATATCGTAGCAACATATGAACTTATGGGTAACCCTAAATTCACTACAAATACTCGTTACAACGAATCATTTGAATATATCGAAGGTATGAAAGAATACCACGCAGGAAAAGCGAAAAACATCTCAGGAATCCAAGTTAAAGATGACAAAACAGTAGTACTTAAATACACTGAAGTACGCCCATCATTACTATGGGGTGAAGGTTTAGTTACTGACTTCTTAAACGCTAAACAAGTAGAAGAAGCTTCTAAAGACTTCGCTAAATTTGCTGAAGCAGACTTAAACAAAAAACCATTATCATATGGTCCTTATTACATCACTAAAGTAGTAAACGGAGAAAGTGTTCTTGCTGAACAAAACCCTCACTACTACAACAAAGACAAGATGAAACTTAAAAAAAATCGAGTTCAAAACAGTAGCTCCAGCTCAAGCTAGCCAAGTAATCAAAAATGGAGAAGTTGACTATCTTGATAGCGTTACTCCAAGTGTTTACGAAGGAGCAAAAGACATCAAAAACGGAACATTCTTAGGTGATACTTCTCGTTACATGTCATATGTAGGATTCAAACTAGGTAAATTCGACAAAGAAAAAGGTGAAAACGTAGTTGATCCTAACTCTAAATTAGCTGACAAAAACTTACGTCAAGCATTCCTATATGCAGTTGACCGTGACCAAATCAATGAAAAAATCTTCAAAGGATTACGTTTCACTCCAACTGGATCTGGTATGTACCCAGCAGCTGTAGGTAAATTAGTAAACGAAAATGCAACTGCAGCTAAAAAAGATGTAGAAAAAAGCTAAAAAATTATTAGATGACGCAGGATACAAAGATAAAGATGGTGATGGACTACGTGAAGACAAAAACGGAAACAAACTTTCATTCAACTTCGCAATCCGTAACACAGGTGCTGAATACGACCAAGCATTAGCAGATGTATTTGTTAAATCTTGGAAAGAAGTAGGATTAGATGTTAAATTAGTAGACGGAAAACTTATGTCTCCAAAAGACTTCTCTCAACGTGTACAAGCAGATGATCCATCAATCGATATCTTCCAAGCTGCATGGCAATTTGGAACAAACCCTAACCGTCAAGAGTTACTAGGTAAAAAAGCTCCACTTAACTTATACCGCTACACTACTGAAGCATTCGAAAACAGCTTCAAAGCTCAAGGATCAGCAGATATGTTCGATGAAGCTAAATTAAAAGCAGCTTACAACAAATTTGACACAGAAGTAGCTGAAGAATTACCATTCTACCCATTAAGCTGGGATACAAGTATCTCATTCTTCAACAAACGTATTAAATCATACGATTTAGCTAAAGCTAAGAAAAATCAATTCAAACTTTATGACATTGAGTTAACAGCTAACGAAGGTGCTAAATAATAAAAATTAAAATGCGACATAGATGACTTAGGTTGTCTATGTCGTTTATTTTTTTCATAATTGAAAGAAAATTCAAAAAACTCTTGATTTTTTATACAATTAGTAGTAAAATAAATACAACAAAAGTACAAAAGATTTTTCATTATAACTAAAATGAAAAACTTAATGATTAGGAGGACTACCATGAAACAAAATTTCAATATTCAATCTTGGCAATGGCGTAGATAATATTGTGTGTATGTTTTAACGACATAGACACAATTTTAGCGTGCTCTAAAAAGTGTCTATGTCGGCAAGGTAGGAAATTTGTAATTATCAATGTACTAAAAATTCGATAGTGCCGCATAGTAAAATAAACTAATGCGGCATTTTTCTCTTTTTTAGAGTAGGTTAAATATATAAACGTCTTAAAATTAACACTATTATTCAGGAGAAAATTAACTATGAAACAAAGAAAAATATTATCAGTATTCAGTTCTGTATTTGCATTATCAATTTTATTAGCAGGATGTACTACAGGCTCAAATAACAGTAACCAAAATCAAACTAAAGCAAAAGTAGACTTCAAAGTATCTGCGGATAATGGAGGGAATACAGTAAAGGATGCTACATTCAAATATGGAATACTAACAAATAGCCCATTTGTTGGATTATTTCACCCAGTACTACACGCTAACAAGGCTGATGGAGTTATTACAGAAACAGTATTCGGAAAAACTTTCCCAGTAGATGATGCGTTGAAATATAAGTTAGATGATAAGGATGCACCTGTAAAATTACACATAGACAAAGATAAAAATGAAGCAACCTTAACGATTCACGATGGTGTGAAATGGAATAATGGAGAAGATCTTACATCAAAAGATATAATCGCTAGTTATGAACTACTAGGGAATCCAAAATACACAGAAAATGTAAGATATAACGGTTCATTTGAGCTTATCGAAGGTATGAAAGATTATCACGAAGGAAAAGCTAAGACAATCTCAGGTATTCAAGCGAAGGATGACAAAACTGTAGTTATTAAATATAGTAAGTTATCACCTTCAATGTTATGGGGAGATGGATTTATCTACGCATTCTCTAATGCAAAACAAATCGCAAAAGTAACTGACTTTGCAAGATTTGGAGAAGCTGAATTAACAAAACGTCCATTATCATATGGTCCTTATGTAATAACAAAAGAAGTACAAGGTGAGAGTGTTATAGCTGAAGCCAACCCATACTACTATAAAAAAGATGAGATAAAAGTGCCTAAAGTCGAATTCAAAGCAGTAGCACCAGCACAAGCGAGTCAAATACTTAAAAATGGTGAAATAGACTACTTAACTGACATCAACACAACAGTTTATGAAGGATTAAAAGATGCGAAAAATGGTGAACTACTAGGACAACCATCTTCATTCATGTCATTTGTAGGATTTAAATTTGGTAAATATGATAAAAGAGAAAAAAGAAAATGTACCATTAGAAAATACTAAATTTAATAATAAAAATGTAAGACAAGCCTTCTTATATGCAGTTGACCGTGATCAAATTAATGAGAAAATCTATAAAGGATTACGCTTTACACCAACAGGTTCAGCTCTATATCCACCAACAGTAGGAAAACTAAGAAATGAAAAAGCTACTGTCGTTAAAAAAGATGTAGAAAAAGCTAAAAAATTATTAGATGAAGCAGGATACAAAGATGTAGATGGAGATGGTCTAAGAGAAGACAACAAAGGTAATAAACTTGTATTCAACTTTGCCTTCCAAGGTGGAAATAACTACGATCAAGCGTTAGCTGATACATTCATTAAATCATGGAAAGAAGTAGGTCTAGATGTTAAATTACTAGATAATAAATTAATGGGTAAAAAAGAATGGGATCAACGTGTACTAGGAGATGATCCACAAATTGATTTATTCTTAGGTGCGGGTCACCACGGCTCAGACCCAAGTCGTCAAGAACTGTTCGGACGCCAGTCACAATTCAACTACTTCAGATACACTAGCGACAAAATCGATGAAGCCTTCAAAGAGCAAAGATCAGATGAAATGTTCGATGATAATAAACTAAAAGAAGCATATAACAAATTCGATGATTTAATTGCAGATGAATTACCATTTTTGGACTAAGTTGGGATACAGAAATCACATATGTTAACAAGAGAGTAAAACACTTCAATGTTGAAGACTTCACAAAAGGACGATTAAGTGTAGAAAATCTAGAACTAACAAAAGAAGCTCCTGAAAAATAATATATAGTGATTGAATATGAAATTAGATTAGAAAAAACATGAATAAAACCTCGTTTTATTAGATTATTATGACGTGTATAATTGTTTATATTGTAAATATTAAGTTAAAATAACTAAGGGTGACTTGAAGATGAATATTTCGATGAAATAGATATCTCCGAGTCGCTCTTTTTTGATTATCGCTAGAAATTTTAGAGTATTTCCGAGGAAATAGTGGTTGAGAAAAGTTGTATTTAATAATACCAGTGTATGGAATGCTAACAGTTGAATTTTTTGTTAATAACGTATAAAATTATAAAAGTATAATGTATTTATTGCTATGATAGTGAATACTTTTAGAATTTTAAAATTCATAGAAAATTTATAGGAAAGGTGTATTAATGAGAAAATTTATTTCAGAGTTATTGTTAATAATTGTTACGATTATTTGGGGATTAGCTTTTATCTGGCAAAATATTGCGAGTAAGGTTCTAGGGCCTCTTACAGTTGTGGGTATAAGATCAGTAATCGCAGTAGTATTTCTTGGTGCTGTAGCACTTTTGATTCCAAGTCTATATAGAAGTCAGGATCCTAAGATTTTGGCAGAACCAATAACAAAAAATAAAAGTTGGATACTTGGTGGTATCTGTGGAATAGTATTATTTTTCGCAATGTATATTTCACAAATAGGTATCGGGATGACAACAGCAGGTAAAGCTGGATTTATTACAGTGTTATACATTTGTATAGTACCATTTATCGGGGTATTCTTAGGTAATAAGCTTAATAAATTCTTTATTATAGGATTAATTTTATCTGTAATTGGTTTTTATTTCTTATCGGTAAAAGAAGAATTTACTTTAGAGATGGGAGATATTATCGTCCTAATCAGTGCGGTTCTATTCGGGATTCATATAATTGTTATTGATTATTCAGCTGCTAGAGTTAATTCAATGTTCTTATCTATCGTTCAATTAGTCGTAGTATCTGTATTAAGTTTAGTATTAGCTGTTTTCAAGGAAACAATCGTCTTTGCGGACATAATGAGCGTTATTTGGCCGTTACTTGCGATAGGGGTACTTTCTAGTGGAGTAGGATACACTTTACAGATTGTGGGACAAAAAGATGTTCCGCCGCATACAGCATCGTTAATATTAAGTTTAGAGTCTGTTGTAGCTGCGATAGGTGGAGTACTTATTCTTGGTGAGCACATAGGCCTAAGAGAAGGAATAGGTATGCTTATCGTCTTTGTAGGTATTATAGTTTCACAACTAAGAGATAAGAAGAGTAATTAAATAATTTATAATGAAATTTAATGGAGGGCAGCTTGAAAATCATGATTTATAAATAGATTTCCTTGCTCCTTCTATTTTTTATGAGGTTAAAGATGAAAAAAATATTAAAGATAGTATTAGGGTTATTGCTTATGGGAATTTTAGGGTTTGCAGGTTTAGTTGGATATTTATGGGCTACAGAATATAGTCCTAACGGTGTTGAGAGTTTGAAGGTAACTAAACAAGGTACTTCAGAAACCGCTAAGATAGGAACAGAGTACACAGCTCTTAACTGGAATATAGGATATGCGGGTCTTGATAAAGATGAAGACTTCTTTATGGATGGTGGGAAGATGGTTCTACCACTAGATAAAGCTCATGTTGAAGAAAATATAAAAAATATTACAGAGATAGTTAAAAATGAGAATGCTAATGTCAATTTTATACAAGAGATAGATGAGGATTCAAAACGTAGCTATAATATCAATCAAGTTACTAAATTTGATGAGATACTAGGTTTAAATAGTATTTTAGCATATAATTTCAAGGTTAGATATGTACCTTATCCAGTACCACCGTTAGGGAAAGTTAAGAGTGGTATCTATACTGCGACTAGTTTCAACGTGGAGAATGCAAGAAGATTCCAAATGGCAATCCCATTCACATTCCCAGAGAGACTTGCTAATTTAAAACGAGGATTCTCTGTTATTTATACAAAAGTTGAAAATAGTGATAAACATCTAGTGTTGATTAATGCTCACCTTGATGCTTATGATAAAGGTAATTCTGGGAAAAAAGCTCAGATGAAACAACTTCTTGAATTTATCGATTATGAGTATAAGAAAGGTAATTATGTTCTTGTTGGAGCGGATTTTAATCAGTCGTTAAAAACTTTAACACAAGATGAAATTAACGTTGTTCCAAAAGAATTATGGCGCGCTGAGAATTTAGATAAGAGTATGTTGCCTGCAGGATTTAACTTAGTGTATGATGAAAGTAAAAATTCTGCGAGACTTAATAATAAGCCTTATGTGAAGGATAGTGAAGGTACTTATGGCTTTATTATCGATGGATATATTGCTAGTGATAATATAGAAGTGCTAGAAGTAGAGACGCTAAATCAAGAGTATAGATATAGTGATCATAATCCGGTAAAACTAAGATATAAATTGAAATAGAATAAAAGAAGCGGCTCTGAATTAAGTTAAAAGAGTCGCTTTTTGTTAAGTATTATTCGATAACCTACTGTTTTAATGTAGCTTTAGACGCCTTCAATTCTTTTGCATTGCAAAAGGACTTTCTGGCTAAAATTAAAGCCTGTAGTCTTTGATTTTCTAAGTAAAACTATATGTTTTACTGCAGCTACTATAAACAGTAGGTGAAATTAATTATAATGTTTAGGGGCTGAAAGTCTCTCCTGTAAGTTAATGTTTTTTACTTAAGTAGATTCAATAGGCACTTGTTCTTTTGATTGTGGTGTGTGATGCCTCTAATTATTTGAATATGAAAAATCCCACAAACTTATGTTTGTGGGATAGTTTTTATGCTTGTGAGTCTACTTCTTTTTGAAGAAGATTTTGTTTAGTTTATCAACGATTGCTGATAAAGCTCCGTCTCCAGAAATGTTACATGCAGTTCCGAAGCTATCTTGAGTGATGTATAATGCGATCATTAGAGATAACATGATTTCATTGAAACCAAGAACTGATTGTAATAATCCAAGAGCTGCCATAACTCCTCCACCAGGAACCCCAGGAGCAGCTACCATTGTTACTCCAAGTAGTAAGATGAATTTAATCATTACTGCAGCTGATGGGAATGCAGCACCGTTTTGTAACCAGAATACTGCAGATGCACATGTAGTTAATGTGATTGTACTTCCTGATAAGTGGATAGTCGCAAATAATGGAATAGTGAAGTTTGCGATATTTTTATCAACACCCATTTTTTTAGTACTTTTCAGTGTTACTGGGATAGTAGCAGCTGATGATTGAGTACCGATTGCAGTCATGTATGCTGGTAAAATGTTAACAAGCATCTTGAATGGGTTTCTTCCGTTGATTGTTCCAGCTACGAAGTATTGGATAATAATGATTATTACGTGCATAATAATGATAATTACGAATACCATAGCGAAGATTTTTAAAATCTTGAATACTTCACCAGAAGCTGTGATGTTCATGAATACACCTAGGATGTAGAATGGAAGAAGTGGAATGATTACTGTAGCAAGTAATTTTTCGATAATTTCCCCGAAGTCTGCGAATCCTTGTTTAAGTCCTTCTGATTGAGTTGCTGAAATCCCGATTCCTAAGATGAATGAGATAATAAGAGCAGTAGTAACATCAAAAATTGGAGTCATTTTAAACTCGATAAAAGGTTTTAATAATAAATCCTCTGGGTTTTTGAATGATTGTAGTGTAGCGTTAGCTAGTATACTTGGTAATACTGCTTGAGCTGATAGGAATGCGAATGTTCCTGCGATAATTGTAGAAATATAAGCAACCCCTGTTGATAATCCAAGTAATTTACCAGCGTTGTTTGACACTTGGCTGATACCTGGTACGATAAATCCTACGATAATAAGTGGAATTGTGAATCCTAAGAATGCGCTGAAAATAGATGAGAATGTTACGAAAACTCTAATGATTGACGTTGGTAGAGTACTTCCTAAAACTATCCCTAATGTTACAGCGATAATAAGTTTTGCTATTAATGGAATTCTTTTATATAAACTCATTGTGCGATCTCCTTCTTTATTTTATTGTATTTTTTAAAAAGACATGTGTACATTATACAAGAAAAGCCTTGATTTGTAAAGGGGAATAGACATATTTTTTTTAATTATTTGAAAACTTTATAAATCTATATAGTAGAAATTCTATTAAACAAAACAAAAAAAGCTTAAAACCTCAAATTATTATTGAGATTTTAAGCTTTTTGCAGTTATTAGATTAATTTGAATACATCATTTAAGTTCTCAGCCATTGTTGGGTGAGTGAAGATTTGATCTCTGATGTAAGTGTAAGGAATTTTGTTATCAATTGCCATTTTAATTAAGTTGATAATTTCTTCTGAGTTTTTACCGAATAAAGTAGCTCCAAGAATTAAGTTAGTGTCTTTGTCTACAGTTACACGGAATAATCCACGTGGGTCTTGGTTAACAGCTCCTCTAGGCATGTTAGCAACTGGTAAAGATGCTACTGCAACGTTAGGGTATGCTGCTTCAGCCTCTTCTTTATGTAATCCAACGTGAGATAATGCTGGAGAGATGAATGTTGAGTAAGGTACATTTTTACGGTCAGCAGTTGTGTATTCTTTGTTACCGTGTAAGTATCCGTTAACTACTCTGAAGTCATCTAATGATACGTAAGTGAATTGTAATCCACCGTTAACATCACCAACTGCGAATACATTTTCTACAGCTGTTTGACAGAATTCGTCAACTACGATTGTTCCATTTGGACGTAATTCGATGTCAGTGTTTTCTAATCCTAATCCTTCAGTGTTAGCACGACGTCCAGTTGCATGTAATACTGCTTCGAATTCTAGTGGACCATATTTTTCTGTATCAACTACAACAAGTTCTCCGTTGTTGCGGATTTCTTTTGTTGCAGTTCCTAATTTGAACTCGATTCCTGCTTCTTCTAAGTATCCTTGAGCAAGTTCAGCGATATCTTTATCTTCTCTTCCTAAGATTCCAGGAGCGAAGTCAATTACTGTAACTTTAACTCCAAGACGAGCGTATAGGTTAGCGAATTCTAATCCGATGTTACCACCACCGATAATTCCTAGAGTTTTAGGAGCTTTTTCTAATTGTTGGAATTCAGTGCTATCGTAAACATTTTTAGAAGTTGTTAATCCTGGAATTGGTAATACATTGTTTTTAGCTCCAGTATTAATTACTACGATTTCACCTTCAAGTTGTTTAGTTTCTCCGTTAGCAGAAATTTCTACTACTTTGTTAGAAACGAATTTAGCGTGAGCTGTGTAAACATCAACGTTTGGACTATTGTCTAACATAGCGAAGTTTTTAGCGTTAAGTTTAGATACAACAGCATCTCTTGTAGCTTTAGCTTCTGCGAAGTCTTTTTTATTGTCAGCAGCTACGATTAAAGTTTTAGTTGGGATACATCCGATATTGATACAAGTACCACCGTACATTGCACTGCTTTCTTCAACTACTGCTACTTTTTTTCCTTCTTTAGCAAATGTTGCTGCTAAAGTTTTTCCGGCTTTACCGAATCCTACTACTAATAAATCATTATTTAACCATAATTTAATTCCTCTTTTGTTATAAAATTTTATTGTTTATATTTTATATTTTAATAATAAATATAAGATGAAACTATTTAATTCATATTTTACTCTTCCTTTTTAAAAATTTCAAGTACTTTGCCTACAAAAGTAGACGATTTTGAAATTTTTTTTGATATAAGATTATATTATTGATGGAATCGCTATAATATCAACGTTT
>CAKMQF010000101.1 GCA_927911745.1 uncultured Gemella sp. | reverse complement strand
GGCCTTGTCATAGTATGTTGAATTTAATTTATATTTATCAGCGTACTTATCATTTCTACATTTTCTTCTTCTTTTTTCAATTTAGTTATTAAGCCTGTTTTCTTCAACATTCCATAAAAAGAATTTAACAGTATTAAAGAGAAGAAAATATATAATAATTTAGACGAGAATACTCCAGCCATAAGCGCACCTACTACACCTCCTGCTGTAGTAAATACCTCTAAAAGCATACCTACTCGCATGTTACTAACATGATCTTTTACGAATGCTATTGCTGAACCACTACTTGTTGCAATAACCGCGACAATACTTGCTCCAATAGCATATTTAATATCAAATCCAAATAGTATTGTTAATGCAGGTGTAATAATAATTCCACCGCCTAACCCTACTAAAGAGCCTAAGAAACCTGCAAAAACAGCTATCAACATAAATTGTAATATTTCTACCATTGTTTCTCCTTTTAATCTTTTGAGTATAGTACTAGTACATTATTACTAACTTCTAATTTTATTTCCTCATTACTTTTAAATTCGTTACTAGTAGCGTTAGGCCGATTTAATGTCAGCATTAGATTTTTTACTTCATATTTAGAATTTTTTATTGTCATTAAAGTATCTTCATAAATAGGTACTATTGAGAAATACTTATACCCTTCTATGCTTTCAAAGATATTCAGACCTTTTTTAGCTACTGTAATAATATTATTATCATCTATTATTCTAATTTTAATATGTTGATATTTCTTATTATTAAGTAAAAGTATGTTACCAAAAAAGTGATCAAGTCTTCTTCCAGTAGCTCCGTAAATATCTATTACTTCAACCTCTTCAAATAATTCTAAAATATGTTCTAACGCAAATTCTGCATCTGTTAAATCTTCACTACTTTTCACTTTAAAGTACTTAGATTTTTCTTCAACTTCCTTTCTTTGTTCAAGTGTTATCGAATCAAAATCCCCACAACTTAATATTGGAATAATTCCATTATTAAGCAAGTACAACGCGCCTTTATCTACTCCACACCATAATTTAGAAGAAGGGAATTCTTTTGGAAATACTCCACCTAACATTATGTTTATATTTTTTTTATTCATTATTTTAACAACTCACCTAATGTTTTTTCTTTATCACTTGCTCCAAATAAGAATGAACCACAAACTAATAAGTCCGCACCTTTATCTCGACAAGCTTTTGACGTTTCTGTATTTATTCCACCGTCTACTTCTATTAAGAAGTTATAATTTTTTTCTTCTCTAAGTTTTGCTAGTTCTTCAATTTTTTCTAACATTTCAGGAATGAATTTTTGTCCACCGAATCCTGGATTTACAGTCATAATTAAAACATAATTCAATTTTGGCAACAGATATTTAATACTCTCGATTGGTGTTTGAGGGTTTAGTACAATACCAGCTTTTTTTCCATTGTTTTTAATTACTTGTATAACTCTATCTGCATGGTTAGTAGCTTCGATGTGGAACGATACCATATCACAACCTACTTTACAAAATTGTTCAACGTAGTTTTCTGGATTTGCAATCATAAGATGACAATCAAAAACTTTATCTGTCTTAGGGCGGATTGATTCAATTATTGGGAATCCAAATGAAATATTTGGAACAAAGTTTCCATCCATTACATCGATGTGAAACATATCAATACCAATACTTTCTAATTCTTTAATATCTCTTTCTAAGTTAGCAAAATCTGCTGATAAAATTGAAGGTAATATTTTCTTCATCTTATCTCTCCTTTATATATTTTCTCTTTTGATTTTGTTTTTCCGTAAATAATACTTTGTAGTCTTCATAACGACTTTCTAATATTTCTTTACTTTCTACCGCTTCTTTAACTCCACATTGAACCTCTTCCATGTGATTACACGGTTTAAACTTACAATCATAATCGCTAAATTCTCTAAATAAATATTGTAAATCTTCTTTTTCAATAAATGTAATATCTAATGAAGAGAATCCTGGAGTATCTGCGATATAGAAATCATCGATTTGATAAAATTCCGTATGTCTCGTAGTATGACGTCCTCGTCCTAGATGTTTAGAGATTTCTCCAGTTTCAATATCTAAATGTTCTGCAAGCTTATTAATAAACGTCGACTTTCCTGCTCCAGATTGTCCTGAAATAGCTACATATTTCTCTGAAATGACTTGTTTTAATTTTTCAATATCTTCATCAGAGTTTGTAAATACTTGATATCCTATTTCATAGTAATAGTTCATTATTTCTTTCATTTTATTAAGATCTTCGTCACTTAACAAATCAAGCTTTGTAAATACAATAATGATATCTACATTACTATTTTCATTTAAACAAATCGTTTTATTCAGTAATTTACTAGAAAACTCAGGATCTTTTACAGATACTACGATAATACTATAATCTATATTTGCTACCTTAGGTCGTAGTAATTCATTTTTTCTTTCTAATATTTCTACAACATACCCTGTATTATTATCACTTAATTGAATTTTTACATCATCTCCTACTAACGGTGTGATATTTTCATTTCTAAAGTTTCCTCGTGCACGACAAGTAATCACTTCTCCAGAACAGTCTACATAATAAAATCCACTAAGTGCTTTTAAAATTTTTCCTTCTTTAGTCATAGTCCTCCTTTACCTTTACGGTATTTTTACTAACTACTTATTTAGTTTTTCTTTTATCTCTTCTTTAGTTTTTTCAGCTAATCTTAACATTTCAATAGAGTGTTCTTCTGAAAGTTTTGTCATAGTATCTCCAGATACCATTCTTGCTACCTCTGCAATCTTTTGTTCTTCAGTCAACTCTCTAATAACAGTTAATGTTCTCTTATCAATGATTTCTTTACTGATTAGTAAGTTAGTATCCGCCAAAGCTGTTGTTTGCGGTAAGTGTGAAATACATAATACTTGTGATCCTACTCCTAGTTGATACATCTTTTCAGCCATTCGTTGTGATACTCTTCCACTTACACCAGTATCGATTTCATCAAAGATAATTGAAGTAGCCTCTATACTTCTTGAGAAGATTATTTTTAGTGCTAACATCACCCTAGAAAGTTCACCACCTGAGGCTACTTTAGATAATGATTTTAAAGGTTCTCCTAAATTTGCACTAATCAGAATCTTAACATCGTCTTTTCCTGTTGATGAGAATTCTTTTTCTCTAAAGTCAACTTTAATTGTACTTTTTTCCATATATAAGAATTTCAACTCATCTTGGATAAGTTTTTCTAATTTTAAAGCAGTATCTTTTCTTAAAGAACTTAACTCTTCAGCTAAAACTATTAATTCTTCCTCAATTTTTTTACTTTCTTCTAGATAATTTTCGAAGTTTTCTTCATAATTTTCCAGCTCATCTAATTCTTCTTTTATAGTTTCTGTAAAAACTATTAGTTCATTTAATGGTTTTGAATATTTTTTCTCTAAAGTTTTTATCTTATCTAATCTATAGATTAATCTATCTAATTTTTCTTCATCATATTCGATAACATCAGTATAACTAGATACTTCATATTTCAAATCATCTAAGATATAGTATAAATTTGTAATTTCTTCATACTTTTCTTCAAAGTTTGAGTTATATCTAGTTAACTCTCCTAGATTGGATCTGATTTCTGCTAGTTTAGAAATAACCCCGTACTCTCCATCGATTCCTTCTGTTATGCTATGAGCAAGGTTATTTACCTTCTCAAAGTTCTCCAGATAGTCAATATCTTTTTCAAGAGCTAAGTCTTCATCTTTTTTTAGTTTCATCTGACTTAATTCTTTATATTGGAATTTCAAGAAATCTACTTTTTGAAGCACATCACTCTCTTGTTGTTTCAGGTTATCGATTTTTTCTTTAATAATTTGATATTCTTTATACTTTTCTTTGTATTTTAAATACACAGGTTGTATTTTTTCACGATTAAATGAATCTACTAAATTAAGATGATTTTTCTCTACTAATAGAACTTGATTATCGTGTTGCTCATGAATATCTAATAAATGAGCAGCTACTTTTTTTAATGTTGATAGGTTAACTATAGTTCCATTTATTCGACAAACACTCTTTCCACTACTATAAATATCGCGACGAACTACTATTACCTCATCTTCTAAATCCAAGTCTAATTCATTAAAAATTTCCTTAACTTCTTTGCTTTTAGGAAAATCAAATACCCCTTCTACGCTAGCCTTATCTTCACCATATCGAATATAAGAAGTTGAGGTCCTTTGACCTGACAATTGCGAAATTGCCGCTAGAATCATCGATTTCCCTGCACCAGTTTCTCCACTTAAGACAGTTAAACCATTTTTTAGTTCTATTGTAGCTTTTTCTATTATTCCAAATTGCTTAATATTTAACTGAATTAACATTGGCTCCTCCTCTATTTAAAGTGATTATGAGCATTGTTTACGATATGCTCGATATTTATATTTTTATTTTCTACTTCTTTAGTTGCATTGTATTTTAATGTCATTAGGAATTCGATATTCCCTTCACCTCCTGTTATCGGAGAGTAAGATAGGTTTGTCATACTAAAACCAACACTATTGGCTAAAAGTAATACTTTTTCAACTACTTCAAGTTGAACTTTTTTATCTCGAACGATTCCACCTTTTCCTACCTTATCTTTTCCAGCTTCGAATTGTGGTTTTACAAGAGCACAAACTTCTCCACCATCTTTTATAATTTCTGCAAGATTTGGTAGTATTAATGATAATGAAATAAACGAAACATCGATTGATGCTATATCTATTTCATATACATCAAAGTCTTCTTTTACTGAATGTCTGAAGTTAGTTTGTTCCATTACTTTTACACGTTCATCATTACGTAATTTCCAAACAAGTTGATTTGTTCCGACATCTAATGCATAGACAAACTTTGCTCCGTTTTGTAAAGCACAGTCCGTAAATCCACCAGTTGAAGAACCAATATCAATCATTACCCTATCTTTAACATCAAAATTTAGTTCGTTGATTGCTTTTTCTAATTTAAGCCCTCCGCGACTTACATAAGGCATTTGTTTACCTTTAATTCTAAGTTCAGCAGTTGATTCAACCTTTTCACCTGCTTTGTCGATTCTTATATTATCATTATAAACAATACCAGCCATTATCGCTCGTTTTGCTTTTTCACGTGATTCGAATAATCCTTGACTCACACAAAGGACATCAGCTCTCTCTTTTGCCATAATTACCTCTTTAATATTTACTAATTGTTTTCCTTTGAAAATTTTTTCAATTTCAAACAGTCTTTCCTTTTAATTTTACCATAATAATAACTTTTTATCTATGAGAACGGCGTGTTTATATACACTTTATGATTAAAAATAAAGATATTTATTTTTCACCCATAATAAAAAATAATGACCACCCCTGAAAAGGGGTGGTTTTCTCTTCGGGTATAACCCTTTGTTCTAACACGCACCTCAAG
>CAKMQF010000100.1 GCA_927911745.1 uncultured Gemella sp. | reverse complement strand
TATGTGCATTTGGATGTTGAGAATGTGGTTTATGAGACTTATCCATAAGTGATTCTTTAGTTCCATCATATTTTTTATTCCAACGCATTAAAGATGCTTTAGAAACTTTGTAACGTCTACAGATAAAGCTAATAGAGTTTTTATTTCTATATGTTTTTTACCGCAGCTAATCTTGTTTCTAAAGTATGAGGTATATATCGTTGTGTATTTTGTAAGTTTTCTGTTATAATAGTTTTTCATAAGAGTAAATTCCTTTTTTTGATTTGTCGTAATTTCATTATACAGGATTTACTCTCTTTTTTTATATTTTTGTCTCACATCAATTGTAACACTACAATTCGATATTCTAAGTTGATGCTATAATAATTGAAAAAAAAAGTTTATATGTAGTAAAATTATTTATTAATGACTAAAAAATTATAAGGAAAGAGGTTAAATTAAACCATATGGATCTCAGTATCTTAATTAAAATATTAATAATTGTATTATTACTTATTGCCTCGGCAATATTTGTAATGTTTGAATTTGCACTTGTTAAACTTAGACCAACAAGGGTGAATGAATTAGTAGAATCAGGAAATAAAACTGCAAAAATATTAGTTACGATGGTAGAACAATTAGATCACTACTTGTCTGCAACGCAACTAGGTATTACAATTGTTTCTCTTGGATTAGGTTGGATAGGGGAATCAACATTCCATTCTTTATTTAATCCTATTTTTGAATTGTTAAACTTAAACGAAAACTGTTACTCACACTATTTCATTAGTAGTTTCATTTGGATTTATGACACTTTTACATGTCGTTTTAGGAGAATTAGTTCCTAAAACAATAGCGATTCAATCTGCAGAAAAACATGTTTGCGTGTGGCTTGGCCAATGTATATGTTCGATAAAGTTATGAGACCGCTAGTATGGTTACTTAATTCATTAGCTAACCTTATAGCGAAAATGTTTGGATTTGAACCTGCTTCTGAACATGATGATATTCACAGTGAACAAGAACTTAGAACGATTATGAAATCTTCAAGACTACATGGTCAAATTAATGATGTAGAGTACCGCTATGTAGAAAGAGTGTTTGAATTCGATAATAAAATTGCTAAAGAAATCATGACACCTAGAACAGAGGTTGAAGCAATTGATATGAGTGATTCTCTAGGAATTATAATGAGACAATTAAAACAAGAAGAATACACAAGATATCCGGTAATAGAAGATGGAGATAAAGATAAAATTCTAGGGATTTTGAATGTTAAGAAATTATTATTTACAGATAAACCTATAGAAACAACTAAAGACTTAGAAGAATACATCGCACCAGCAATAAAAATCTTTGAACATACACCTATTTCTCAAGTTTTAGCAACTATTAAGCAAAATAGAGAACATATGATTGTTATAACAGATGAATATGGAGGGACTAGTGGGGTAGTTACACTTGAGGATATAGTTGAAGAGATTACTGGAGAAATTCGAGATGAGTTCGATGAAGATGAACAAAGCTTAATTAAAAAATTAAAAAACGGTCACTATCTAGTTGATGGTTGGGTTCCAATTCAAGATGTAAATGCATTGTTTCATGTACATTTACCTCATGAAGAAGTAGATACTATTGGAGCTTATGTATATTTAGAAAAATATGAAGCAAAAGTCGGTGCTGTTTACTCTATAGATAAATTAACGTTTGTAGTTAGAAAAGTAGAGGAAAATCAAATACGAACTTTAGAAGTTTGGAAAGAAAAATAATAGAAATTAGAAGAGATAGAATGAAAATGCTATCTCTTCTTTTTATATATATAGTAATAAATTGTTTAATTAGTTAAAATGAACTTAAAAATCACTGCTATATCTTTACTATTCCGAACAATAATGGTATTATATACATATAATATACGAATAAAATATATTGAATGTATTGTATAATGATTGTGAATCATTATATGTACATGTAAGGAGTATAAGATGAAGTTAAAGAGAAGTGAAAGAATAGTAGTTATGACGGAATATTTATTAAATAATCCTAATAAATTAATTCCATTAACATATTTCGTTTCAAAATTCAATCAAGCTAAGTCTTCTATTAGTGAAGATATCCACATAATAAAAAATGGTTTTAAAGAAGAAAATATTGGAGAAGTTAAAACTCTAGCAGGAGTAAGTGGAGGTGTTTTATTTACACCGACATTAGTAGAAGAAGATGCTAGAGAAATTCTTAATGGTTTTCTTGATAAAATAAATGATGGAAATCGTTTATTAGCTGGTGGATATATTTTTATGTCTGATATAATAGGAGATCCTAGTTTAATGAACAAGCTAGGACGAGTGGTTGCTACAGTTTATAAGAACAAAGAAGTTGATGCTGTAGTTACAGTAGCAACAAAAGGTATTCCTGTTGCTTACGCTATTGCTTCAATACTGAATAAGCCAGTAATTATTATTAGAAGAGATAATAAAGTTACTGAAGGAACTACTGTTGCAATAAACTATGTTTCAGGTTCGACTAAGAAAATAGAAACGATGATTTTATCTAAGAGAAGTTTAAATACAGGATCAAAAGTACTATTAGTGGATGATTTCATGCGTGGAGGGGGAGTCCTAACAGGTATGGAAAGTCTAATGAGTGAATTTGATGTTGATGTTGTTGGAAAAGTAATAATCACGCAATGTTTTGATTCGCCAAGAGAACATGAGGATGATTATTTATACTTATCAAAAATTGAAAATATCGATGAATTTAATGGAACATTTGATGTTAAACTAGGGAATGTTATAGAAAAATTACGCCAAGTAGAAAAAGAGGATATTGAAAATGAGCAATAATAGATATGCAGTTATATTAGCGGCTGGAAAAGGAACTAGAATGCAGTCGAAGTTATATAAGGTATTACACAAAGTTTGTGACCGAACAATGGTTGAATTAGTTTTAGATAGCCTTAATGATTTAGAAATGCAAGAAGTAATCACTGTAGTTGGTCACGGAGCAGAAAGAGTTAAAGAAGTATTAGGTGATAGAACTAAATTTGTTCTACAAGCGGAACAATTAGGAACAGCCCATGCTGTTAAAGTTGCTAAAGATGAACTTAAAGACAAAGAAGGTACGACTATAGTAATGTATGGAGATACTCCACTAATTCGTCCTGAAACCATCAATAGTATGCTAGATCACCATGAGAATACAAATGCTAAGGCAACTGTATTAACAGCAATAGCTGACGATCCATTTGCATATGGTCGTATAATTCGTGATGTTAACGGAAAATTAGTGAAGATCGTTGAAGAAAAAGATGCAACAGAACAAGAGAAAAAAATTAAGGAAATTAACTCTGGAATCTACTGTTTCGATAATAAACTGTTATTTGAAATGTTAGAAAAAGTTAAAAATGATAACAATCAAGGGGAATATTATTTACCAGATGTACTTGCTTTAATTCGTGAACAAAAAGAAATAATCGAGACATATCTATGTGATGATTTCGATGAGACTTTTGGAGTAAACGACAGAGTAGCCCTAGCTTATGCAGAAAATGTTATGAGAAATAGAATTAATACTAGGCATATGCTTGCTGGAGTTACATTAGTAGATCCTACTAATACGTACATTGCACCGAATGCAATTATTGGTCGTGATACAACAATTTATCCAAATGTTACTATTAAATCTAATACGGTTATTGGTGAAGATTGCCAAATTAAGCCGAATTCATATTTAGAAAATGCAAAAATAGGAAATGGAGTAAAAGTATTATCTTCAACTATTAGTGATTCAAAAATCGGAGATTTTACTAGTGTAGGTCCATATGCGCATATAAGAAATAATTGTGATTTAGGTGAACATGTGAGAGTTGGAAACTTTGTAGAATTAAAAAATACTATATACGGAGACGGGTCAAAAACTGCTCACTTAAGCTATTTAGGAGATACAGAAGTAGGAAGCAACACAAATATTGGTTGCGGAACAATCACAGTTAACTATGATGGAAAAAATAAATATCGTACAAAAATTGGAAGTGATGCATTTATAGGATGTAACTCAAACTTAATAGCACCTCTTGAAATTGGAGATGGCGCGGTAGTCGCAGCAGGAACAACAGTTACAGAGAATGCTCCAGATGATACATTAGTAATAGCTCGAGTAAAACAAGAAAATAAAATGGGTTATGCTAAAAAAATGCCAGCAGGTAGAAAATCGTAAAATATTATAGTTAAATATTTATTTGATTGTTATAGTAAAAAAAACTAAAATAAACTGTATTAGTTAAATAACAGAGAAAACTTCAATATGTTTTAACGATAAGAATATGAGTAAATATTTTTAATTAAATTGATGAAAGATAAGTGAAATAACTTATCTTTCATATTTTTTTTATCTTGAAATAGTTTTATAAAAAGTATATAATTACATATGAGTATAATGTGTTATAAATACATGTTTGTATTATAATAAAAACATAAGGAGGAAAAATCATGAAATCAAAACACCAGAAAATATTAGAATATATTAAGAGTCTTCCTATTGGAAGTAAAATATCAGTTCGTCAAGTAGCTAAAGAATTAAAAGTTAGTGAAGGGACAGCTTATCGAGCGATAAAAGAATCGGAAAATCGTGGTTTTGTTTCTTCTATTGAACGTGTTGGTACGGTAAGGATTCAGAAGAAAGAACGAGATAATGTAGAAAAATTATCTTATTCTGAAATTGTAAATATTGTAAGCGGACAATTAATTGCTGGACGTGGAGGAGTACATGAAATAGTACAAGATTTTGCAATTGGTGCAATGGACTCTGAGCAAGTAGGTCAACATATTAGAAAAGGTACATTATTAATAATTGGAAATCGTCCGAAAATTATAGAGATGTCACTTGAAAAAGGATGCGCTATTTTAGTAACAGGAGGATATGTTCCAAATGATTCAATTAGAGCATTAGCAGATAGTAAGAATCTACCACTAATAATTACACCTCACGATACGTTCTCTGTTACTCACTTAATAAATAGGGTAACTAACGACCAAATAATCAAACGTGATATAATAACGGTTGAAAGTATTTATATAAAAGTTGAAAAACTATATACTATTAATCTAAATGATACTGTTAAAGATTGGTATGAACTTCAGTTGAAAGCAGGACATACTAGATATCCAGTTGTAAACGAATATGGTAAATTAGTTGGTATAGTTACAGCACGTGATGTATTTTTACAAGAAAAAGATGCGTTAATTAAAGAAGTTATGGAGAGAAAAGTTGAAACTACTACTTTAGAGACTCCTATATCTTCAGTAGCTAATATTATGTTATCTGAAGGTTATGAACTTATTCCTGTAATTGATTCTAAGAATACGTTACTAGGGGTTGTAACTAGAAAAATTGTTATAAATTCTTTATTAACTAATAATAGATTCCAAGATGGAAACAATAATGATACATTTGACGAAATAATGCGTAAAGGTATAGTTCCAAGAGCTGATGGACTTCAGGTTAAAGTTATTCCTCAAATGTTAGATCAGTTTGGTACATTTTCAAGTTCGGCTTTATTAAGTATTATAGATGAATCTATTCATATAACAAGCTATAACTATAATAGAAGTGAGGTTCTAATGCAGAACACAACACTTTACTTCTTAAAATCAGTGCCATTAGATAGAACTATAACTACGAAAGTAAATATCTTGGATATTGGTAGAAAAACTGCTAAATTTGATGTAGAAGTTTATGATAAAACAGAATTAGTTGCCAAAGCTATGGTAACATGTCAAGTATTCCAAAGAAATTAAAGAAAGAAGAAATTAAATGGATATATACGGAAATTTATATGAGGAAATTTTCCAAAAAATAAAAGAAAATGATAAGATAATTATTCATAGACATGAAAGACCTGACCCAGATGCTTATGGTTCACAAGGGGCAATGTATCAGCTTATTAAAGAAAACTTTCCTGAAAAGACAGTTATAACAGTAGGTAAAGATTCACCATCACTAGAATTTCTGTTTAAAAATTCAGAAGTAACTGAAGAAGATTACAAGGATGCTTTGGTGATAGTAACTGATACAGCAAACTTCCCTAGAATAGACGGAAAACTATTTACTAAAAACAACTTTCTTATAAAAATAGATCATCATCCACCTTTAGATAATTATGGAGGAATTAATTTAGTTAATACTGATGTTTCATCATGTAGTGAATTAATATATAATTTTTATGAGTATTTAAATAAAAATTATGGTATTAAATTAAATGATGAAGCTGCTAAATTATTATACCTTGGTATAGTTGGAGATACTGGAAGATTTTTATTCCCGAATACTTCTAACGATACACTAAGAGTTGCTTCAGAATTAATAAAATATGATTTTAATATGAGTGCGCTATTAGATAAGATGGAGATAATTAGTGAAAATATTATGCGTTTTAGAGCATTTATTTTTGAAAATTACGATGTCTATCAAGATGGGGTTGCATATCTGAAAATTACAAAAGAGGATATGGATAAATATGGAGTAGATCCTGGTGAAGTTTCAACAGGAGTCAACTTACTTAGAAGTCTAGAAGATTTATATGCATGGTGTTTTGCTATTGATGAAGGTAACAAGGTACGTGTTCGTATACGTTCTAAAGGTCCTGTGATAAATACTCTTGCTGAAAAATATGCTGGTGGGGGGCATCCGTTAGCGAGTGGAGCAACGGTGAAAAACTGGGAAGAGTTAGATGATCTACTAGATGATATGGCTCGAGTGGTGGCAGAATATCTTAGAGAAAATAATATCAAAATAGAAAATTAGATAATTATTTTCAGAATATTTTATAGAATGTTTTCAAAAATCTTACTTGACACCAAAAAAATATAGTGGTATACTTATTAGAAATTAATAGTAACCAATACTCGTATAAGTAATAGATGGAATATTTTAAGAGAGTACCGTTAGCTGAGAAGGTATATTATAAAATCTATGAAAATGGTTCGAGTGGTTAATAAGGTAAACATAAAATGTAAACTTTGTTCGGCGATCCACGTTATAGGATAGACTATGTTAGTAGTTGCAATAAGTAAAATATAAGGTGGTACCGCGTATAACGCCCTTATTCTGAAGTTCAGAGTAAGGGTGTTTTTTTATTTTCAAAAAGAGAAAGGAGATAGACATGATTGAATTAAAAAAAGTTAATAAGATATATAATAATAAAGTTCATGCTCTAAAAGATATTAATTTAAAAGTTGAAAAAGGTGATATTTATGGAATAATCGGCTATTCTGGAGCTGGTAAAAGTACGTTAGTAAGGCTGTTAAACGGACTTGAAGTAGCAACAGATGGTGAGGTTATTATCGATGGTGATGATTTCAACAAAATAACTGAAGAACAACGTCGTTTAAAACGACAAAGAATAGGGATGATTTTCCAACACTTTAACCTATTATGGAGTAGAACAGTTGCAGAAAATATTGCATTCCCATTAGAAATTCTAGGGAAATCTAAAACTGAAATAAAAGAAAGAGTAGAAGAATTAGCTAAATTAGTAGGTTTAGAAGACAGATTACATGCTTATCCATCTCAACTTTCAGGTGGTCAAAAACAAAGGGTAGGTATTGCTCGTGCGCTAGCTGGTAATCCTTCAATCTTACTTTGTGATGAGGCTACAAGTGCTCTTGACCCAGAGACAACTGCAGAGGTATTAAACTTAATTAAAGAAATTCACAGTAAAACTAATATTACAGTTGTTCTTATAACTCATGAAATGAACGTTATTAAGACGATTTGTACAAAGGTTGCTGTTATAGATGGTGGAACAATTGCAGAAGATGGATTAGTTTCAGAAGTATTCTATCATCCAACTCAAGAAGTTACTAAGAAATTCTTAGCTCAAACATCATTCGCTTCAGAGTTTGAAGAGAGAAAAAATATTGAAGAGTGGAAAAAAGTATTCACTGAAGGAGTTATTATTAAATTTACATTTGATAATAATACATCGAAAAAACCAATTCTTAGTACTTTAGTACGAGAAATCGATTTTGACTTTACAATAATTAATGGACATATTGATAAAACTGCGGATGCCAATATTGGTACACTGTTTGTTCAATTAATTGGAACTAAAGAAAATACAGATAAGGCGATATCTAGATTAAATGAACTAGGTATTTTAACGGAGGTGTTATAATGTTTGATTTTTCAAGAGTTAATTGGGAAAAAGTACAAGATAAAACAATTGAAACACTTATTATGACTTTTGAGTCACTTATTGCAGTGTTTATAATTGGACTATTTTTAGGATTATTATTATACTTAACATCTAATAGTAAGACTACATTTGGACGTGGGTTTTATGCAGTGGTTACTGGGATTGTAAATATATTCCGTGCGATTCCATTTATTATTTTAATTGTATTATTAATTCCGTTTACTAAGTTTTTAATTGGTACAATTATTGGTGTTCAAGCTGCTATTCCTGCACTTATTATTTCAGCAGCGCCATTCTACGCTCGTTTAGTAGAAATTGGTCTTCGTGAAGTAGATAAAGGTGTAATTGAAGCAGCTCGTGCAATGGGAGCTAAAAATTCGACTATTATCTTAAAAGTTTTAATACCAGAGAGTTTACCAGCAATAATTTCAGGATTAACTGTTACAGCAATTGCCTTAGTTGGGTCAACAGCTATGGCGGGTGTTATCGGAGCTGGGGGATTAGGTAACTTAGCATACTTAGACGGATTCCAACGTAACAATAGTACTTTAACATTTGTTGCAACAGTATTAATCTTAATTATCGTATTCGCTGTGCAAATTCTTGGTGATACAATTGTTAAGAAAGTTGATAAAAGATAAATATGAAGAACAAGGTAGCATAGCTATCTTGTTTTTTTGTTTATAAATAAAAAAACAATTATAAACAAATAATGAACAATTTTATAAATTATTATGTATGGAAATTATAAAATATTAATGTTTTACGAATAATTGACACCAAAATAGGTTAAAAAAACTTGAAAATGTGGTAAAATAATAAAGACTGTTTAAATCAAGAAATTTATAAAATAAAAAGATAAGGAGTTAAATTTATGGTTATTCAATGGTTTCCAGGTCACATGGCCAAGGCAACAAGAGAAGTTAAAGAAAAGCTAAAACTGGTAGATATAGTTTTCGAATTAGTAGATGCACGTTGCCCACTTTCTTCACATAATATGTACTTAGATGAAGTTGTTAAAGATAAGAAGAAAATAATTATATTTAATAAAATTGATCTATGTGATAGAGCCGAGACAGCAAAGTGGAAAAGTTATTTTGAAAACAAAGGATATACAGTAGTTTATACTGATGCAAAAAACAGTAATAACTTGAATAAAGTAATAGATAAAGCTAAAGAAGAACTTGCAGAAAAAATTGCACGTCAAGTAGCTAAAGGAATTAAACCAAGAGCAATTAGATCTATGGTAATAGGTGTTCCAAACGTTGGGAAATCTACATTTATTAATAAACTTATTAAGAAAAATGTAGCTAATACAGCCAATAAACCTGGTGTTACGAAAAAACAACAATGGTTAAAATTAAATAAAGATATAGAATTATTAGACACACCGGGAATTCTTATGCCTAAGTTCGATAATCAAGAAATTGGTAAAAAATTAAGTTTAATTGGTTCTATAAAGGATGACATTACACCACTTGATGATGTAAGTTTATATTTAATAGAATTATTAAAACATAATTATTTAGAGAATTTAAATAATCTTTATAAAATAAATGTTACTAATGAAGATGAAAATGTATTTATTATGGAAAAAGTAGCTGAAAAGAGATTTAAAAAAATCGGTGGAGACTATGATTATGATTCAACTATAAAGCTATTAATCCAAGATTTTAGAACACAAAAATTTGGACTTATTACACTAGATAATTATAGTGATTTATTAGAAAATGAGGAACACAATGAAAATTAGTGAGGTAAAAGAACTCTTAAACCAAGATAATATTTCCGAAGAAATACTAAATGAGTTAAAAAAAGATGAGAGAAGCGGAGTTCAGAAATTACTTATAAGCTATAGCTAAAAGACAATGAAAAAAACTTTTTTATAAAAAGAGTATGAAAAAAAATCATTTTACGAAAATAAATGTTATAATAATGGATGTAAGTATATTTGCGGAATAGATGAAGTAGGAAGAGGACCGCTTGCTGGACCAGTAGTTGCTGCAGCGGTAATTCTAAAGAAAGATAGCTATTTCGAAGGATTAAATGACTCAAAAAAATTATCAGAAAAAAAAACGTGAAGAGTTATATGAACAGATAAGAAGAGAAGCTGTGGCATATGCAATTTGTGAAGTAGATAATATTGAGATAGAAAAATATAACATTTATAATGCTGCACGTATTGCTATGCAAAGAGCGGTGGAGAAATTGGAAGTAAAGTCGGATTTCTTACTTATAGATGCTATGCCATTTGAAAATTATCCGATTCCTAGCTTTAGTATGGTTAAGGGTGATGAGAAGAGTGTGTCTATAGCAGCTGCTTCAGTAATTGCAAAAGTATATCGTGATAATTTAATGAAAGAATATGCAAAAAAATATCCACATTATGATTTTGAAAACAATGCTGGATATGGAACAAAAAAACATTTAGAGGGTTTAAAAGAACATGGAGTAACACCAATCCATAGAAGGGACTTTGAACCTATAAAATCGATGGTACAAGGAGGAAAACATGAGTAATAATAGTGGTATTAGTATTTCTAAAAATTTACAAAAAAATAATAACAGTAAAAAAAATAATACTCAAGTAAAGAAGAATAATAATAGTCGTTCTAAAAATAAAATAGTAGCAAAAGAACAAACTAATAGTTCAAAACAAGTCGTTAAGAAGATTAATAATGTAAACAAGGATAAATCTCAAGCAAATAAATCTAAGAAATTAGCGAAAATTCGTATTACTCCATTAGGAGGGGTGGAAGAAGTAGCGAAAAACATGTATATGGTTGAAATTGGGGATGAGATTTTTGTTCTTGATGCAGGGTTAATGTTCCCAGAAACAGAAATGATCGGTATTGACGCTGTTATACCTGATATAAGTTACTTAGTACGTAATAAACAAAAGATTAAAGGGATTTTCTTATCTAATGGGCACGTAAGTTCTATGGGGGCTGTACCGTATATTATAGATAAATTAAAATGCCCAGTTTATGGTTCTAAATTAACAATCGATTTATTAAAGAATCATCTTAAACAACTAGGTATTAAAAGAAGAATCAAGTTTTATTATGTAAAAGATAATAATAAGTATGACTTTAATAATGCTAGTGTTACATTCTTTAAGACTACATATTCAATGCCTGATTCTTTAGGTATTTGTATTGAGACAAGTCAAGGGAATATTGTTTATACTGGTGAATTTAAATTTGACCAATCAGTAAGTAAAGAATATAAATCTGATATTGTGAAGATTAGTACATTAGGTCAAAAAGGTGTTCTAGCTTTATTAAGTGATTCAAGTAATGCTAATGTTAAAGGTTATAACGTTCCTGAAAATGAAGCAGCAGAACAATTGATAATGCATTTTATCAAGCTAATAAGCGTATTATTGTAACTTGTTATGCTTCTAACTTCTTAACAATTTCACATATTGTAAGAGCAGCATTGGCTCAAAATAGAAAAATTTTACTTCTAGGACAAGCTATTGAAGCATCTATCAATACTGCTAGAAATATGAATTATTTACAAATCGAAGATAGTAACTTAATTTCAGTAGAGGAATTAAAAGATTATCCTCAAAATGAAGTATGTATCCTTTCTTCAGGTGACCAAGGGGAACCAATAGAGGCTATGAAGAATATTGCTGAGAAAAAAATTGATGGAATTCAAATTGAATCTGGTGATACAATCATGATCGCTGCTACTCCTTCACCAAATATGGAAGTAATGTTATTCCAAACTTTAAACTTATTAGTTAAACTTGGAGCAAACGTAGTAACAGCTTCTAAACGTCTTCATGCAGCTAGCCATGCAACAAAAGAAGAGTTGAAGATGATGTTAAACATGCTTATGCCAAAACACTTTATTCCAGTTCAAGGAGAATTTAGAAATCTTCGTAAACATGCTGAAATCGCAGGTGAAACTGGTGTTGCTGCTGAAAACATACATATTTTATCTAAAGGAACAACTTTAGAATTAAGCGGAAATAAATCTAAGACATTACAAAACAATGTTCCAGTAGGTAATATGTTAGTCGATGGACGTGGTATTGGTGACGTTGAGGATAGTGTGTTAAAAGACAGAAAACTTTTATCAAATGATGGTATTTTTGTAGCTTCTTATGCTATTAGCAGAAAAGAGAAAACTTTAGTTGGAAGACCAGTAATTCAAACAAAAGGATTCGTCTATGTTAAGAAGAGTATGGAGTTAATCAAAGAAGCGGAAGAAAGAGTAATTGAATATTTGGAGAATAATCCAATTAAGAGTATTAGAGAATGTGCAGCTGTTAAAGCTGAAATAAGAAGTATGCTTTCAAGCTTACTATACGATAATACTAAGAGAAAACCAATAATAATAATTAACTTTTCATTAATTTAGTAATGAAATATAACGGGAAATCGGAATAGGGAATAATTCAAAAGACTTTTATATAAAGTCAATTTTGAATTGCTCCTTATTGTTCCCGTTTTTAGTCTATTTAAAAGGGGTGAAAAAATGTCAAAAGTTATTGCTCAATATCGATATGAATTGCTTTTATGCAAGTGTAGAAGAAAAATATAATCCTGAATTAAAGGGTAAACCATTAGCAATTGCAGGTGAAGTAAAAACTAGACATGGAATAATAGTAACCTCTAACTATGAGGCTAGAAAGTTAGGAATTAAGACAACAATGCGAGTTGGAGATGCTAGGAAGATATACCCCAATATAAAAATTCTTCGTCCGGATATGCCTAAATATCAACAAGAATCTAAGTTGATTTTTGATTTAGTGCGTGAATATACAGACAAAATTGAGATAGTTTCTGTTGATGAAGCATATATTGACTTAAGCGATTTTTCAGAACCTATAAAAGTTATAGCCACAATTCAAAGAAGAATATATAAACAATTAGGTATGCCTTCATCAGTGGGTGTTTCTTTTAATAAATTTTTTGCAAAGATGGGATCAAATTTAAAAAAACCTTTAGGATTTTCGATTATTAATAAGAAAAACTATAAAGATATACTATGGAATCTGGATATAGGAGAGATGCATGGATGTGGTAAAGCATCTACAAAGAAGTTAAAAAAAATTGGAATAAACACAATTGGTGATATAGCTGTAGCAAATGAGGTAATTCTACATAGTCTTCTTGGTGTTCAAGGATTGAGGCTTAAGAATAAGGCTAATGGAGAAGGTAATTCTGAACTGAAGTATACTGTTGATAGAAAATCTATTGGTAATTCAAAAACATTTACTAACGATTTAATAGATGAAGATGATATTTTAAAAGAAATTAAAAAATTAAGTGAAAAGGTTAGTTCTAGAGTAAAATTGCGTAGCTATGTAGGAAACAATATTTCTATAATGGTGAGATTTAGCGATTTTAGGACGATTACTAGATCTAAAAAGATTCCGGAATTTATTTGTGATGCTAATGATATTTTTAATTATGCATGGGAATTACTACTTGAGCACTATGATTTTACCCAAGGTATAAGATTACTAGGAGTTTCATTAAATGAAATTAAAAAAGTAAAAGAATTAAAGGTTCAGCTTGATATTTTTGATAAAAAAGATTATAAAGAAGAAGAGAAACTTA
This sequence comes from uncultured Gemella sp., assembly GCA_927911745.1. Classification (GTDB taxonomy): domain Bacteria; phylum Bacillota; class Bacilli; order Staphylococcales; family Gemellaceae; genus Gemella. The sequence goes on along the minus strand of CAKMQF010000100.1, from coordinate 9,959 downwards.
GAAAACTTTCTAAGAAATTAAAAGCAGAGTTCGGGGATACAATAATAACCGATTTTGAAAATTTTGATAAAAAAGATAAATCGATTATAACGACAAGTTTTAGTAAAGACTTTTTAGATTAATAAAGGAGATAGAATGTTAGCAATTAATAAGAGATTACAATTAGTGGCTGAATATGTAGAAAATAGAAGATTAGCTGATATTGGAAGTGATCATGCCTATTTACCAATTTATTTAGCTAAAAATAATAAAAATTGATTATGCTGTAGCAGGAGAAATCGTTGAAGGACCACATAAAGTTTCTATAAAAAATGTTAGAGAAGAAGGCTTAGTTGGAACTATTGATTGTCGTAAAGCTGCAGGTTTGGATGCTATTGAGTTAAGTGATAATATTGAAGTAATAACAATTTGTGGTATGGGTGGAAAGTTAATAGCAGATATTTAGAAAAAGGTAAAGAAAAATTAGCGAATAAAACCAAATTTACTAACTTCAGCCAAATGTTGGAGAAAATTTTGTTAGAGAAAAATTACAAGAATTAGGTTATGAGATAACAGCAGAAAATATTATAGAAGAAGATGGTCATATATATGAGATTATAGTTGCAAAACCTGGTGTTATGAAGTTATCTGAAGATGAAGTTAATTTTGGTAAGTATTTATTAGTAGAAAAAATGAATTATTTGTAAAAAAACAAAAACAAGAACTATCAAAAATTGAATATATTTTAAATCAATTAGAAAAAGCAAATGAAGTTCAAGAAAATAAAGTGGCTGAATTTAAAAATAAATATAAAAAAATATTAGAAATTATTTCTTAAAATTTTTATAATAAGGAGGGAAAGGTATGTTGCAATCTTTAAATGATGAAAGAGAAGCTAAAAAGTTATTGAACTTTAGCGTGAAAATTGCTAAAAGTATGTTGTCATACGGAGCAGAAGTATATAGGGTTGAAGATACAGTTAATAGAATCTATAAGTCCTTTGATAATATTAAAGCGGCGAATAGTTTAGTTACTTATAATTTTGTTATTGTATCTTTTACATATAATGATAATACATATACTGCAATGCGCAGAGTTGTTTTAGGAGATCGTGATTTAGAGAAGATTGCACTTCTAAACGATATATCTAGAAAAATGGTAATGGGTGGTTGTAGTTTAGATTATGCCTTTAAAAAAATGAAAGAGGTAAAGGCGAAAAAGAGATATTCAACTGCATCAGTGATAGTTGCATTAACTTTATCTGCTCCATTTTTTGCAATAATGTTTGGAGGAACCTTTAAGGATAGTCTGTTTGCATTTTTAATAATGGCTATACAGGCTGCGTTTATTACTCTTACTTCAAAATATAAACTGACATTATTTGTAAGTAATTTCTTGGGAGCATTTATTGCAACTATATTGGTAATGTTATTAAATAAGATTTTCTTAATCCATAATCCATTTAGTATTATTATTGTTAGTTTAATGCCACTTGTTCCTGGAGTGCAGGTTACGAATGCTGTTCGTGACTTTATGGCTGGAGATTATCTGTCTGGAATGATAGGAATACAAGCTGCGATCTTTGTATCTACAGCTATTGCTCTTGGTGTAGTTATGGGACTAAAATGATATAAGGAGAGAAACATGGACGAATAATATTTTTTATACAATTTTGTAGCTGGTTTTGTAGTTAGCTTATCCTTTGCTATTTTTTTTAATGCACCAAGAAAATCATTGTTTAGTTGTGGGATAATAGGTGCTATTGGTTGGTTAGTCCATGTAGTAACTAATTTACTATTAGTAGATGTCGTCGTAAGTAGTTTTCTTGGAGCAGTTTGTGTAGGTGTTCTTTCTACAAATGCCTCTAGAATCTTAAAATTACCAGCAACTATATTTATTTATACGGGGATGGTACCTTTAGTTCCAGGTTATGGTATGTATAATACGATGCAAAATATTGTAACTAAGAATTATGGAGTGGCATCTAAAGTAGGTATAGAAACAATACTTCAAGCAGGAGCAATCGCTATGGGGATATTACTTGCATCAGTATTTTCAACTTCAATTCAGAGAGTAAAAATACAAAGAAAACGATAAAAGTGATATAATATAGTTAGTAAATTACAAAGGAGATTAGTAGATAATGGAATATATTTTATATTTTGCAGAAAGCTGTCCGGATACAGCACCGTTTAAAGAAAAATTATCAGAATTAGGGATTGCATATAAAGAAGTGGAAGTAATGACTTCATTAAGAAATTTTAAGGAATTTCTATATGTTAGAGATACTTATTCGCAGTTCGACGGAATAAGAGGTAATATGAAAATCGGTATCCCTTGTTTAGTTGTTAATGAAACTGAATGTATCTTAGAACTTAATGAATTAGATAAATTAAAAAAATAAATTAATAGTAAACTCCAAATTAGGAAAAAATGATATTTATCAAATCAATCAATACTTTTCTAATCTGGAGTTTATTTTGATTTAAAATATAATTTATTCCTTGCTTTTTATTTTTAAATTTGATATAATTAGAAAATGCTAGGTGGGGAGTTAGCGGTGCCCTGTACTTGCAATCCGCTTTAGCAAGACCGAATACCGAGATGCGGGTAGAATAGGGAATGTCGAGTTTAACACGTAATGTTGAGACTAAGGCACCTTACGACGCAATACTTATGAACCATGTCAGGTCCGGAAGGAAGCAGCATTAAGTAAGTCTATTGTGGGTGTGAGTTTTTGTCGAGGTTGAGTTGTCGATTAGACTAACGGTTTTTTAATCTATTCAAGTCTCGGTTGCATATAGTATAAATCGATGATATCTAAAAGTAAATTCGCTTTTGGATTTTTTTTGTGTTTTGAGAAAATAAAATTATGTAAATCATAGGAGGGGTTATGTATCAAGGAAAAAACTTTTCTGAACGTGCAAGTATTTTTTATTAAATTACTATTGCCAGTTTTAGTTTATCAAGTAATTTCATATTCATCTGGGATGATTGGAACGTTTATGGCGGGACACTATAGTCCTACAGATTTAGCTGGTGTAAGTATGGGTGTTAATATTTGGAATCCAATTATGTATACTTTAAATGCGATCGTCCTAGCATTAATTCCTATAGTTTCACAGCTAATCGGAAAAAATAAAGAAGAAGAGATTCCTACAGTAGTTAGACAATTTCTATACATAGCTGTAATTATCAGCATAGTCTTAATTATTGGACTAAATACTTTAGCAACGCCAATAGTAGATCGATTAGGTATGGATAGTAATATTGCAAAAATAACTAAGAACTATCTGTTTTATGAAAGTTTTGGAGTGCTATCTATTTTCTTGTATGTAGTTTTACGTTCGTTTATAGACAGTTTAGGATTAACGAGATTATCGATGATAATGATGATAGTATCTGTACCTGTAAATGTATTTTTGCCTATAGTTTCATTTTTTGGGAAATTTGGTATGCCTGAGCTTGGGGGTGCAGGAAATGCAGTAGCTGTTTCAGTGACGTATACAGTACTATTTTTTTATAGCGTTATTTATAGTATTAACAAATCCTAAAATAAATAAGTATAAAATATTTGAAAAAGAAAAAGTAAAATTCGAAAAATGGGGAGAAATCTTTAAACTAGGAATTCCTATGGCCCTAGCTACAGCACTAGAAACAGTTGTCTTTTCTACATTATCTTTAATGGTGTCACGTTTTGATACGACAGTCATTGCTTCTCACCAAGCTGCATTAAACTTCGCTGGTTTTTTATATACACTACCAGTTAGTGTTGCAAATACTGCAACAATTATAATAGCATTCCATGTAGGAGCTAAAAATTATAAATTGACAACTGAGTATACAAAACTAACAGTAATAATGGGGATGATATTTTCGAGTATAGCAGGATTAATCGTCTTGTTATTTGATACAAAAATTCCATATCTATATACTAATGATAGCGGAGTCATCACATTAACAGCAGAGTTATTATTATTTGTAATTGGTTTTGCAATGTGTGATTCATTCGCATCAGCATTAGCAGGAGTACTACGCGGATATAAAAAAGTAGTACCAATATGTACTGTAATGTTTATCGGGTATTATTTAGTAGGAATACCTACAGCATACTATTTTGTATTTAAGCAAGGGATTGGTATAGAAGGTTTATGGATAGGATGGATAATTGGACTAGCTGTTTATGCCTTAGGTGTATTATTCTATTATCTATATATGAGAAGAGGAATTAGTAAAAAAATTAAATTAGCTAAATAATAAAAGATTTTGTAGTAAATGTAAATACTACAAAATCTTTTTTATTTTTACTTGTATAATCACTTGACTAAAATTTTGAAAAACTATATAATGTGATTATCAAAACTAGATAAAAAGGAGGTAAAAATTTGAATAAAGTATATCCAAAATGGTCTGAATTGCCAAATTTAGACTTGTATTTAGATCAAGTATTATTATACGTAAATCAATTAGATAGCTCCTCAATTGTAGATGATGATAAAGGTTTAACATCCGCAATGATAAACAATTATGTTAAAAATGGTCATCTGGATAAACCGATTAAGAAAAAATATAATCGAAAACAATTAGCAAGATTAATAGTTATCACATGCTTAAAAAATGTATTTTCAATTCAAGAAATTAGTAAGACAATAAATAGCCTGACTTTAGATGGTAGTTCTGAAGAAATGTACGATAACTTTGTTATGTGTATGAATGGAGAAAAGAGAGAGGGATTAGCAGACGTAATAGTTGCTGCTTGTGACACTGTAAGATTATATAAAAAAACACATGATTTAGTAGAACAATTAAAATAAATATACTCGGAGGTAAATGATGGAGTGGAAGATTGTAGTTGATACTGCATGCGATTTTAGAGAAATTCCTAATAAAGCTGAGAATGTTACTTATGAGAGGGTGCCATTTTCATTGCAAATAGAGGATAAGGTATATGTAGATACTTTAGATCTAGATATTGATGAAATGATGAGAGAGATGTATGCTAGTTCAGAAGCAGCAAGATCAGCTTGCCCAAGTCCAGAGGCATATTTATCAGCATATAGAGGTGCAAAAAATGTAATAGTTTTAACTTTAACTGGTGGAATGTCAGGGAGTTATAATAGTGCAGTAATTGGCGAAAAAATGTTAAAAGAAGAAAATGAGAATGTCAATATTCATATTGTAAATACTCTTTCAGCAGGAGGGCAAATTGACTTATTTCTTCTTAAGATAAATGAGTTAATCAAAGAAGAATTATCTTTTGATGAAGTAGTCTCAAAAGTGAATGAGTATCAAAAAAATACAAAGCTTATTTTTTCTTTAGAGAAAGTAGATAATTTAGTGAAAAATGGACGTCTATCTAAGCTTGCCGCAGCTGTTGTGGGATTATTAAATATGCGTATGGTAGGAGAGGCGAGTAATGAAGGAACTCTACACCTACTACATAAAGTTCGTGGTGAGAAAAAAGCTATTTCAACAGTAGTTGATGAGATGATTAAAGCTGGATATAAAGGTGGAAGAGCTGTAATAACTCATAGAAATAATGAAAATATATGTAAAAAAATAGAAGAAAAATTAAAAGAAAAATTCTCTGATGTAGAATTTATAACGGTACCTACTTCTGGAATTTGTAGTTTCTATGGAGAAGAAGGCGGAATGCTTTTAGGATACGAAATATAGAATATTTTAATTAAAATAATAAAAAGGAAAAGTGATTACTCTTTGTAAAACACCTTTCCTTTTTTTTATTGAATTTAACTAACTCTGTTTAGCTCTTTTTTTACTTCTGCGCAGCTTCCCAATTAAAAATCCAGTCCCTTGCCCACAAAGGCTGAAAAATATATATCCTAAACCGTATATAAGAATATCGAAGTTTAAAATAATTAAACAAGATATAATGTAAAAAAATTCCTATAATAAATGAGAAAATATAGCTAAAGTCTTCTTTATTGTATGCATATAGAAACGATATTAGAAAACTAATAACAGGGTATATGATAATTAATAGTAATATTATCATACCTGATCTATTCGATATAAAGTAAGAACACAGAGGGAGTATTATAAATAAAAAGAAAGAAAAAATTAAATATGGTACTTTTTCTAAAAATTTCTTCATCAATCTGCCTCCTAATTATAGTGTTATTCTATCATATATTGAATTAAAAAACAATAAACAAATATATGCAATGAAATCTATAAATTTGAAACCGCTTTTTAAATATGCTATGATTATTGTATTAACAAATGAGAGGGGAACAATAATAATGAAATTTTTTATTGATACAGCCAATGTAGAAGATATCAAAAATGCTAATGAATTAGGGGTAGTTTGTGGAGTTACTACTAATCCATCTTTAATCGCTAAAGAAGGACGTGATTTCAAGGAAGTGATTAAGGAGATTGCATCGATTGTAGATGGACCAATAAGTGGAGAAGTAAAAGCAACAACTACTGACTGGAAAGATATGGTAGAAGAAGCCAGAGAAATTGCTAAAATTCATCCTAATATGGTAGTTAAGATTCCAATGACAGAAGATGGTCTTAAAGCAGTAAATGTACTGAAAAGAGAGGGGATTAAAACTAATGTTACGTTAATCTTTAGCCCAACTCAAGCTTTACTAGCTGCAAGAGCAGGAGCAACATATGTATCTCCATTTTTAGGTAGATTAGATGACATTGCTCACAATGGATTATTATTAATCGAAGAAATAGTGGAAATTTTTGCGAATAATGATATTGATACACAAATTATTGCAGCCAGTGTGAGAAATCCAATTCATGTTACAGAATGTGCTAAATTAGGATGCGATATTGCTACTGTCCCATATAATGTAATTAAACAAATGGTTAAACACCCTTTAACTGATATCGGTATTGAAAAATTCAAACAAGATTATTATAAAGTATTTGGTGAATAATCAGTAGATAACTTTTACGTCAAAAATATTTTCCTTTAAAAAAAATTTAAAAAATTTTGTATTTTATACTAGAAATATTTATAAAGTAATGTTATAATATATTTTGTTGTATGAAAAAGTTGTTAAGATTAAATTTTATAGGAGGTTATATTAATGCGCGTAAATGTAACATTAGCTTGTACAGAATGTGGTGACAGAAACTACATTACTAAAAAGAACAAAAGAAATAATCCAGACCGTATTGAACTTAAAAAATACTGTCCAAGATTAAAAAAAAGTGACTTTACACAGAGAAACTAAATAATAAAGTTAGAGAAGCCTTAAAGTATCAACGTTTAAGGCTTTTTGTTTTGCCTTTTGACAATGTTTTGACAATGTAATTATTATAAAGCCATAAACTTAGCAAATTTATCAGCCATATTATCTCGTTGTTTTTCTGTTACGTGAGCATAAATACTCATTGTTGTTTTTAAGTCAGAGTGACCTAATCTATCTTGTACTTCTTGAATAGTAAAGCCACTTTCAAATAATAAACTACAATGTGTGTGTCTAAAGCCATGTACTTTTATTAGTTTAAATTCATTCTTCTTACAGATACGTTTTAAATTAGCGTTCATAAAATTAAGGTATAAATAAGAGTTTGTAACCTCATCAGAAAAACAAGGTTGATGTTTCTTTATTCTTGTACCTACCATTAAAAATCTTTCCCGTTGTTTAAGTTTCCAACGTTTTAAAATATTAGCGGTTTGCTCATCAATGCTAATACTTCTTATACTACTTTTGCTTTTTGGAGTTTGAACAACTACTTTTTTTTCTGTATTCAATGCTAGTGTTTTATTAACAGTAATCATATTGTTTGTAAAATCAATATCATCCCAGTTAAGAGCCTGTAACTCACCCTTACGAATACCAGTATATGCTAATAACCTAAACATTGCAGTTAGTTTTATATCGTGTTCACTCTCAACTAATTCAAGAAATTGTTTTAACTCTTCTTTAGAGTAATATTTATCCTTATCATCTGAAGTAATATCATCTTTTTTCTTAGGTAATAATACATCTTTCATTGGGTTACTGTATATAACTTTCATCTTAACAGCATAATCTAAAATCATGCTACCATAGATCTTTATTTTCTTAAGTACAGCAAGTGAAAAACTTTTTACTGTAATTATTAATAATTTTTTGACAGTAAGGTAGAGTAAGTTTTTTTTAATTGCATATTCTCTAATTTAGCAAGTAATAAATCAAATATATGTTGATTGACTAGTAAAGTACTTTCTTTAATGGTATGTTGATAACCCTCGTACCATAGCTCATATATTTCTTTAAATGTTGTAACTTCTGTATTTAATAAGCCGTTAGTAGCTATTTCAGTTTTTAATCTTAGCTTCACAAAGTAGAGCTTCTTTTTTAGTTTTTAAAACCGCGTCTAGTTGTATATCTATCTTTTCCAGTGATCTCATCTTTTCCAAGATCAATATGAATAGTATAGTAATTTTTTCCGTCTTTTTTTGTATATTGTTTAATCATTTTTATCATTTCCTTTCTATCTAGCACATATCAAAGAAATCAATAAATGATTAGGTAAAACCACATCATATAATGGACGTGGTGAGACCTTTAAAGGGTAGGTAATGTAATTACACCTTTTAATAAATAGAACGCTTAGAAGCGGTTTAAATAGCTTTTAATTTTAAGTAAGTGTGCAAAACCTTGATATAACAGCATTTATATGATATAATATGTATATATTCTTTAATAAAGAAACTATGTATTAAATCATTTTATATAATTTTCATTTTTATTAGATCCTAAAAGCACTGGTAATTTATTTTACTGGTGCTTTTTTCTGTTTAACCAATTACAGAAAATAAAATAGCTTATTGTCTTTTATCAAGTTCTATAAAACCTATAGAACTCATAACTTTTTTGAAATATTCTTCATCAATTGCTGTTTTTAATTTATTTATGGCTTTTCTAAATCTATTATGAACATTGTTGAATTGTGATTTTTCTAAAAAGTATTGGAAAGAAAACGGAAAACACTAAATACATTTTGTCTAGTATCGTTATTTTTTTATATTATATATTTTGTGAATATCTTCGTTGTAAGGTGTATTGTATTCACATTTATAATTTAACAACATATTATTATGTGCAGATATATTCCTAATTTGTCTTATATTCTCTATAGTTAAATAAACAGCATTATTGTTTATATACTGGCTTAACTTTGCTTGTTTATTGTCAGAAACAAAGTAAGCTAAATCTTTATTTACTTTTTTCTTTATTTCAGTAGGTAAAAACTTATAAAAATAAACAAGGTGACCTATTGTTAAATAATTTGATAAGACCCAAAAGGGAACAACACCGCTATTAGTATTGATGTAATGCTTTATTGAATTTTGGTTATTATCATTTTGTTTATCTTGTATTATCTTTTTTATTTTACGTATTAATTTTTTAACTTCTTTTTCATCTTCATCGCTATACTCATAGTTTTCTAGTTTTAGGTAAGAGTTTAAGTCATTATTAAAATGTTCAGTATATCTATATGAAATTATAGACTTAAATTGATGTTCTACCTCGATAATAGATGTTAGAAAAATTCTTTTAAGAGTTTTATCAAACTGATGTACAGCTTTTATATTTTCAAAAGAAACATTATTATCATATAGATCTTTTGTATCTATTTTACTCATAAAGAATTTGCTATATTGATTAATTACACAGTAGTAATTATTATTCAGTAAATAACGCTTAACGTATTCTTTTTCGTTATCAGTTATTACTATATTCCTTTTTATGAGCAATTCTACTTGCTCATCTATAACTTTAAAATCTTTTGCCAATTAAATTCCTCCTATAAAACAAAAACACCGCACATATACTCAAGATAGAATATACATGCGGTGTATGCACGCTAAAGTTCCGTAGAAGTCAATAGCGCTAACTTCCTATAGACTTATTCTATCATTTTATAATACTTTTTGCAACATATTTCATTACATTTTTAGACTAGTTAGGTATATTTCAAGTATAACAGAAGATATTTCAGGT
>CAKMQF010000099.1 GCA_927911745.1 uncultured Gemella sp. | reverse complement strand
GGTTTAGAGGCGACGAAGGAAATTTGTACGAAGTTCCTGATGCAAAAGTGCTTATCTGTAGTAGCGTTGGTGAAGTACCCGTATATAAAAGACAAGCATTTGCTAATGGGGCTTGTGGTGTACTGCCAAAAGAGTATGATTAGATGATTTAGAATTTGCGATTTCAGAAATAGAACTTATGAAATAGAGGAGTGACTCAAAAATCGTGATTTCGGAGAAATCGATTTTGTCGAGTCACCCTCGCACAGTTATTAGATATCTAAAAAGCTTTTTAAAAGCGAATTTAGATATCAATAAACCACTGCGTCTAATGAGTTCTCATATACACTTTGTTAAAATTTTAGGTCTTGGGGTGCAGTCCCCTTATTATTAAAATAACAAAAAATGAGTAGTTTGGAGATTTATCCAAGCTACTTATTTTTTGTGGTTCTACAAAATTTAGGACTGATGAGAAGAGTCATGAGCTTAAAGCTCAGGAATCCTTTTTTTTGCTAGTGTATAATATTTTGTGTTTAACATAATTATTGACAGTATCTTTTCTCTTCTGATATAATGAGACCTCAGGAGGTATATTATATGTCTAAACAAAAAATTAATCGCTTTGTCGGATCTATTGGAGCTTTTATTGGGATTCTTGTTTTTATTGCATATATTCCACAAATTATCGCTAACTTACAAGGAGAAAAAGCTCAACCATTCCAACCACTATTTGCAGCAGTTTCTTGTTTAATTTGGGTAATCTATGGTTGGACAAAAGAACCTAAAAAAGACTGGATCCTTATCATTCCCAATGCAGCGGGAGTGATATTAGGTGGTATAACTTTTATTACTTCTTTATAAAAATTATATAAACAAAAACCAGAAACTTCATAAAAAACGTTGCTGGTTTTTTATGCTGATTGCAAGCATTCTATTTGTTTGAACGAACTAAACTCAACAATCTTAATCGGACTGATTTTTCCATCAGTCCGATTTTTGATGGGCCTTTTTTGTTCGCCCTCCCCTAACCCATTATTAAAAAAGTATATAAAATGTAGCTTGGTCGTATATAGAGAAAAATTTAAAGGAATAGTGTATAATAAATAAGATATGAATTTTTAATTAATATAAAGAGTTAAAAGGAGTTTGAATAATGAGTGAAACAATTTGCGCTATATCGACTGCCCTAGGAGAAGGAGCTATAGGTATTGTTAGACTTAGTGGTGACGAAGCATTTAGTATTGCTGAAAAAATAGTAAGACTACCAAAAGGTAAAACAGTAGAGAGTCTAGCTAGTCACACTATAAATTATGGAAATGTAGTTGATCCAGCTACAAATGAAAAAATCGAAGAAATTATGCTTGTAAAAATGGTAGGTCCACGTACTTATACTACTGAAGATGTTATAGAAATTAACTGTCATGGTGGTATTATAACGATTCAAAAAGTACTTGCACTTTGTCTAGAACATGGAGCAAGAATGGCTGAACCAGGAGAATTTACTAAACGTGCCTTTTTAAATGGACGTATAGATTTAACACAAGCAGAGGCTGTAATCGACTTTATTAAGAGTAAAACAGATGAAGCTAGTCAAATAGCCAACAACCAAATGCAAGGACGCTTATCGACGCTTATTAAACGTCTACGTGCAGAAATTTTAGATATTTTAACAGTTGTTGAGGTAAATATCGATTATCCTGAATATGATGACTTAGAAATAGAAACGACAAAAACTATTCTTGAAAAATCAACAAGTATCAGAAATAGTTTAGAAAGCTTACTAGAAACATCAAAACAAGGGAAAATTATTAAAGAAGGTATAAACACGGCTATTATCGGACGACCTAACGTTGGTAAGAGCTCGCTGTTAAATAACCTACTACAAGAAAATAAAGCTATTGTAACTGATATTGCGGGAACAACTCGTGACGTTCTAGAAGAGTATGTAAACATTAAAGGAGTACCGATTAAATTAATAGATACGGCTGGTATTCGTGAAACAGATGATATCGTGGAACAAATCGGGGTAAAACGTAGTAAAGAAGCTTTAGAAAAAGCCGATTTAGTATTGTTCTTATTAAACAGTAGTGAAGAATTAACTGAAGATGATAAAGAATTATTAAAGCTAACTGAAGGAAAAACAACTATCGTAATATTAAATAAACTAGATTTAGAGACGAAAATTGATATTGCTGAAGTTGAAAAATTAGCATACAACCACCCTATTATAAAAACATCTATGACAACATATAAAGGAATAGATGAACTAGAGAAAAATATTAGAGATTTATTCTTCGGTGGAGCAGCGCGTCCAAAAGATGCGACGTACTTATCAAACACACGTCAAATTAACCTTATTCAACGTGCTTTAACAAGCTTAAATGATGCTATCGGAGCAGCAGAGATGGGGCTTGAAGTGGATATGGTACTTATAGACTATACGAATACATTCAATCTATTAGGAGAAGTTATCGGAGAAAACTCTGGTGATGAACTGATAAATGAATTATTCAGTAGATTCTGTCTAGGAAATAAAATGTTTCACATGAAACATGAAAAAAAAGGAGAACGAAATGAAATGTATAAGTTTTAATGTCAACGGTCTAAGAGCGATCGTTGGTAAAAATTTTGAAGAAGATTTTAAACAATTAGATGCTGATTTCTTCTGTTTACAAGAGACGAAGATGCAAGCAGGACAATTAGATTTACAATTCGAGGGGTATTACAGCTATTTTAATTATGCTGAGCGTAAAGGATACTCAGGAACTGCGATATATACTAAACACGAGCCATTAAATGTAACATATGGAATAGGAATAGAGGAACACGATACAGAAGGCCGTGTAATTACTCTAGAATATGATAAATTCTTCTTTATTACAGTGTATACACCAAATTCAGGTAGTGAGCTTAAACGATTAGAGTACCGCATGAGTTGGGAAGAAGATTTTAAAAATTATTTATTAGAATTAAACAAAACTAAAGGTGTCGTTGTTTGTGGAGATTTAAATGTTGCACACACAGAAATAGATCTGAAAAATCCGAAATCAAACACGAAAAATGCAGGATTCACACCAGAAGAAAGAGAGAAATTCACGAAGTTATTAGATGCTGGCTTTATCGATACATTTAGATATTATAATCCAGACTTAACAGGGGCCTACTCTTGGTGGAGTTACCGCTTTAATGCACGTAAAAATAATGCAGGATGGAGAATTGACTACTTCTTAGTAAGTCGTGATTTAGAAGAGTACTTAGAAAGTGCTGCTATTCACAATGAAATATTTGGAAGTGATCATTGTCCTGTAGAGCTTGTATTAAAAGACAATTTGTTGTAAAATATAATATGCGTTGTGGATAAACCATGACGTATATTTTTATCTTTAGCATGACTGACAAAAGTAATATCTTATTTAAAATCATGCATAATGATTAAAATACTTATTAAAAAAATAAAATTTTAGCGGGGGTGACTTAATAAAAATAAATTTCTATGAGATTCTGGGTTTAAGTTATTCCTGTATTAATTTTAAGAAAAGAGGTAATTTATGGGACCAAAATTTTATATAGAAGATGTAAATGAATGGGACACAAAATATTCTATCGATTACATTAAATTCGATGAGTTTGGAGTGATTGATGTTGTAAGAGTAACAGAAGAGAAAGATTATCTAGTTCACGGGAATATTAAGTTACCAATCTTTGATTCGGAAAATGAGTATATAGATTACTTGGAAAAAGAAGATATAATAGATCCATACTTGGCAGGTATTCTTCGCAAATTAATAGGATACAAGCCTGAAAGAATGATAATAGACGAAGTTTCACTAAATAATGTACTATTTATAGGTGATCCTAGGGGTGCAGAAAGAGCAACAGGTTTTAAAGATGCATTTGAACTTATGAATGGAAGCTAACGTATGAGATGGGAATTCTCAGCTTTAGAGGCACTTAGAAGAACGATGCAGGTTATAAGAATATTAATGCGGGACAAAGAGCATAAATTAAGTGATGGGCCTATTAGAATAAAAAAGGCGAGCTAATGCTAAGAAAAACAAAATTAGAAAAATAATAGCAAGTAATGAAGAGAATAGCAGAGGGTCGTGTTTTTTAAAGAATAAGCTATAAAAATGAGTGGGAACATGGAAAAACTAGTAAAGTGCCGACTAGTAATGATATAAATGAAGGTATTTCTTATGTCTTAGAAAAACTGGGAGAAACAGTAGAGACAATGACACTCACTACTTTTTATGAAGATTATGAGAAATACCCTACTTTTTGCTGAAAATATCAATTATTTAGTTATTCATCATTTAGCTATGATAAAATATCTTCGAAATCAGTGGATTGTACATGAAATTTTACAATCTATTTAGCTCTTTGCTAAAATTAAAAACATAGAATTTTCATAAATGAATACTCATTTAAACAACAATACGATAAGAAAATATTTAAGTGACTTTAAAATTGTATGAAAATAAAAAACAAAATTATCTATAAAAAATATTTTAGATGATAAAGATAGAATAGCGTAGGAGTTAAAAATAGAATAATATAAATGTTTCACGTAAAACAAAAGGAGTGATAGGTTTGAAATTTTATTCTTATGAATATTTATTAAATAAAATAGATCAGAGTAATACTATAACATATGTAGTAGGAGGATGCTTACTATTAATAATAATAGTATCACTAATTAAGTATTATAAAAATAGACAAGATAGCAAGTATAGAGAATTAGCTATCATAATGATATTAGGTATCTTTTTATTAATCGGGATACAAGTAAGTGATTATCAAAGTAATAGTATATCAGCTAATCAGTATAAAAGCTCTATTGAATTTATTGAGGGAGTTTCAGAAAAATTAAATATTGACAAAACACATATCTATATAAATAGTGAAGCCTCTATAGAAAATTCATTTTTAAAAATAGATGATAACTACTATAGAGTAATAAGTAACGGAAAAAAAGGTGATTATTTACTAGAGAAAATAGAATTGGTAGAACCAATTGTTGAAAAAGTGGAGGTGAAAAGATAATGCAACTTTCATATATAGATATAGCAATAAAACTAGCCTTAGGTTTATTATCGCTTGTAATAGTAATTAATATATCAGGAAAAGGAAATTTAGCACCAACTTCAGCGAGTGATCAAGTTCAAAACTATGTACTCGGGGGAATATTAGGAGGGGTAATATATAGTCCATCAATTTCTATTTTACAATACTTCAATATATTATTAATATGGATAATTTTGGTATTAGGTCTGAAGTGGTTAAAAACAAATAACTCATACTTAAAAAAAATGCTAGACGGAGAACCTACAACAATAATAAAAAAAAGGAAAAATAGATGTAGAAGCAACAAGAAAAGCTGGTTTAACAGCACAAGACATAGCTTTTAAATTAAGAACACAAGGTGTTTATAGTATTCAAAAAGTAAAAAGAGCGGTTTTAGAACAAAATGGACAACTAATTATAATACAACAAGGTGAGGAAAATCCTAAATATCCGGTAATTACTGATGGAACGATCCAACATGGTACATTAGAATCGATGGATAAAACAGAAGAATGGTTAAAAGAAACTTTATTGGAATTAGGATATGAAGACACATCTAAAATATTCTTAGCAGAGTATGACAAAGGACAATTACATATAATTGAATACTAATATAATTTATTTTTAAATAAAATTAAAAATTTTAACAAGACAATAACAAATTAATTAAATAAGAAAATAATAATATCGATTAATATAACAAAAAGTAAAAGCAGGAAATTGAAAAAATCAATTTTCTGCTTTTAAAAAACTATTTTTCAGCATTAATAAAATCGAAAGAAGAATCTTCTTGGAATTTTTTAACGACATAAGAGCAAGTTGCGATAATTTTTTATTTTGTTCTTGCATATCTTTAACAAGAGCGTCTAATAACTTCCCAGCTACCCCTTGACCTCGAAGAGATGAATCAACAAAAGTATGATCTGCAACAACTACAGTAGGATTGCTAGTATTAGAATAAGTAATTTCAGCAATAACCCTACCATTTTCATCATATTTAACGAAACCATTATTTGTTTTAGTAAATTCCATATAAACCTCCTAGAAAAATCATATAATAATATGAGTGTTATTAGTTTTATTATATCATAAAAAAGGTGAAAAGGATTTAGAATTGAATTTTAAAAATAGTAAGAGAGTATCCTACATATCACTCTATAAAAAGTACTAGAGTTATTAAAGGAAAAGTAATGCTCAATCAAACTCTTGTTTTAGATTTGAAAGTTAGAGGGGGACTTGATATAGAAAAAAGTATTTAAAAAAGAAGAATCAAAGGTAAATATAACAAAATAGAAAATTACTACATAATCTCAACAGTTTATAAGTGGATTTTATGCTGATCTTCTTTTTTTTATTGATATTTTGTATTTTCACTACCATTTTCATGATATTCTTATTACTCTTTTATATTTTGTTGTTTTTTTACGTCATGCTATATTTCCCTTATTTTGTCGTTTTATATTTTTTCTCGTCTTTCTTCTACTTTGTAATTTACATTTGAAAATAATTATAAAATTATTATTCCTTAAATTAAAATAAATAGTTTTACTAGATTTTTGATTATAAAATAATAAATAAATTAAAATATTTTTTATAAATTTTTTTTATTTAACATCTTATAGAAGAAAAATAAACGTTTTAATTTTTTAAAAAAGTTATTGACAAATATTGAAAACGGGTGTACAATTAGTTTAATTTAATACACAAACGTTGAAAAGATAAGTAAATTAATACGTAGCTAAAACAGAGAGTTATTGGTTGGTGCGAAGTAACATGGTGAAGATTAGTTGAAAATGGTCTTAGAGTTTTGTTTATCTAATAGGTAAACACGTAGGTTGCACGATATAGCAAACAGTATAAACATGTACTGAATAAGGTACTAATCGCAAGATTAGTATAAATTAGAGTGGTAACGCGAATTAAGATGATCGCCTCTATTACATATTTACATATGTAATAGAGGTGTTTTTTTATAAAAAATAACTTATCGAGACGTAGAAAAGAGGAAAAAAAATATTATGACAAGAAAATTTAGTTTTGAAACATTACAATTACACGCAGGACAAACAGTTGGAGATACAAAAGCAAGAGCTGTTCCTATTTATCAAACAACATCATTCGTTTTTGATGATACTCAAGATGCAGCTGATTCATTTGCATTAAGAAAAGCTGGGAATATTTATACACGTATTACTAACCCTACTACTGCAGTCTTCGAAGAAAGAATTAATGCGTTAGAAGGTGGAGTTGGGGCATTAGCTGTTGCTTCAGGAATGGCTGCAATTACATATGTATTCTTAACATTAGCACATGCGGGAGATCACATCGTATCTTCTAAAACTGTATATGGTGGAACATATAACCTGTTAAAACTTACCCTACCACGCTATGGTGTAGAGTCAACTTTTGTTGATCCAGATAACTTTGAAGAAATTGAGCAAGCAATTACTGATAAAACTAAAGCTCTATTTGTAGAAACACTAGGAAACCCATTAGCAAATGTTGCTGACTTAGAAAAATGGGCTGAGATTGCTCATAAACATAAAATTCCACTAGTAGTAGATAATACATTTGCTAGTCCATACTTAATCAATGCATTTAGCTATGGTGTAGATATTATTATTCACTCTGCGACTAAATTCATTGGAGGGCATGGTACATCAATCGGTGGTGTTATCGTAGATAGTGGTAAATTCGACTGGGAAGGTAGTGGAAAATTCCCACAATTAGTTGATGAAGATCCAAGTTACCACAACTTAAGTTATACAAGAGATGTTGGACCTGCTGCGTTCATTACAAATGTAAGAACACAGTTATTACGTGATACAGGAGCAGCATTATCACCATTTAACTCATTCTTATTATTACAAGGTTTAGAAACATTATCTTTACGAGTAGAGCGTCATGTAGAAAATACTCAAAAAGTAATAGACTTCTTAGTAAAACATCCTAAAGTAGCATCAATCAACTACCCAGGATTAGAAGGAAATAAATATTATGAATTAGCTAAAAAATACCTACCTAAAGGTAGTGGATCAATCTTCTCATTTGATGTAGTTGGAGGAGAAGAAGCAGCTCGTAAAGTAATTGATAGTTTAGAAATCTTCTCAAACTTAGCGAATGTAGCAGATGCGAAAAGTTTAGCTATTCACCCAGCGTCTACAACACATGGTCAATTAAGTCCAGAGGAATTACAATATACAGGAATTACTCCACAGCAAATTAGATTATCAATTGGATTAGAAAATGCAGATGATCTAATTGAAGATTACGTTTAGCATTAGAAAATATTTAATAGAGAAAAAGTTTCACAAGAAACATTTAATTAAAATAATTAATATTTTATTAAAATGTGTGTATTAAGACAGATTATTAAAAACCCTTGATAGCCATTTATTTTAATACTAATAATATACAAAAAATATCTTAATCCACAATTTTCTCTTTTTGAGTAGAGGTTGTTTAGGAGCATGAAATAGAAACAAGGCAGCGTGGAAATTTCATATAAACTCCTTCCTAGGCAATCTCTGCTTTTTGTTTTAGGGAAATAAAAGGCAGCAGAGATATATTTTTTGTAGGATATATCATAAAAAATGTTGTTTGTGATATAATTTTAGTAATAA
>CAKMQF010000098.1 GCA_927911745.1 uncultured Gemella sp. | reverse complement strand
GTAACATAATCTTAATATTAGTCACATATTTATTGACACTTACATATACTTCCGATAAAATGAATATATAAAATTATAGGAAGGACTCGTTTTTTACGAGAAAAATTACACTATGACTGAAAAAATACTAGTAACTGGTGGAGCTGGATTTATCGGGTCTCACACTTGTATAGAATTATTAAACAATGGAAATGAAGTAGTTGTCGTTGATAACTTATATAACGCAAATAAAAAGAGTTTAGAAGTAGTTGAACGAGTTACTGGTAAAAAGGTAACATTTTATGAAGTTGATGTTCGTGATGAAGATAAATTAAATGAAGTTTTTGTAAAAGAAGGAAATATTTATGGAGTTATTCACTACGCTGGATTAAAAGCAGTTGGTGAATCTTGTGAAATCCCACTGGCATATTATGATAATAATATAGCTGGAACAATTACTTTGTTCCGTGTTATGGAAAAACACAACTGTAAAAATATAATTTTCAGTTCATCGGCTACAGTTTATGGAGATCCTCATACATTACCGATTAAAGAAGATTTCCCATTATCTGTAACTAACCCATACGGACGTACTAAATTAATAACTGAAGATATTTTAAAAGATGTTTATAAAGCAGACAACGAATGGAATATAGTATTACTTCGTTACTTCAATCCAATCGGAGCACATGAGTGTGGAGATATCGGTGAAGATCCAAAAGGAGTACCAAACAATCTAATTCCTTACATTATGCAAGTAGCTGTAGGAAAACTAGAAAAAGTTCAAGTTTTTGGTAATGATTTTGATACGCATGACGGTACTGGAGTACGTGACTACATCCACGTAGTAGATTTAGCTCGCGGTCACGTATCTGCTCTTAAGAAATTAGAAAAAGGTAGTGGATTAACTATTTATAACTTAGGAACAGGAATTGGTTATTCTGTATTAGATATTATTAAGAGTGCATCAGCTGCTGTTGGGCGTGATTTACCTTATGTTATAACTCCACGTCGTGCAGGAGATATTGCAGCATGTTATGCCGATGCTACAAAAGCAAAAGAAGAACTTGGATGGGAAGCTCAATACGATATAAAACGTATGTGTGAAGATTCTTGGAGATGGCAAAGTAAACATCCAAACGGGTTCGCTGATTAATATTCTTAAACAAGAAAATAAAAAGCTATGTGACTGGCCTAAAAATCCTATGTCAGTATAAGAGCTTATAAGCTTAAAGGGAATGACTCAACAAAAATCGATTTCTTCGAAATCACGATTTTTGAGTCACTCCCTTTTTTTATATAATAATACTTATTGAATTGACCACCCTTCTTATTTCCGTAATAAAAATCTTTGTCAAGTTCGGGGCATGGAAGAAAAATAGGAAGTAAGATCTAGGTAGTATACAACCAAAAAACCTAAGGAATGGAGTCCTTAGGTCTTTACTCTATGCAACATACTAACTAATTGCTTTATATACATATTTTACACTGTTTTCTTTGATTTTACAAATTATTTTTTTAATATAGAATCAAATAAATAAAACCCTATAGAATTATTAGTAAATCTACTAATTTTAGTCATAAAAATACAACCATTACTAGAAATACTTTCTTGTCGTGCTAAATAAGCTAAAGCAGGTACTAATTGAAATAAAACTGCTTCATAATATTCATTTTCTTTTTCAATTAACAAAATAGCTTTCTTATACAATTCTCTCTCTTTTTTCCCAACCTCTTTATCTAATATCAAATTATATAAATCAGTTAAAATTTCTTCTTCTGTAGGAGAATAATTAAACATACAAAATTCCTAATAATTACAAATTAATAGTTGGTTTCATTGGTGAACCACCACCAGCACTACCCCAGCCATCAGCTATATTAAAATTTAAAAACATACTACCTGATAATAATAAAACAAAAAATAATTTCTTTTTCATAATAATAAAACCTTCTTTCTGTTATTTTTTAGAAATTTTAACATTTTTTTGATATTAGAAATAAATTATTAGATTTATTATAAGGTAAAAAAATAAAAAATACAAATCTTTTATTTAATTTTTTAAAATATTTATTAAAACATAACTCTTTACACTCTGTCAAAATACTTTCTATTTCTTTTAATTCTTTTATAAACTTACTATCTTTATGCCCTATATATACAATCTTTCTTCTACTCTTGTCATTGCTACATAAAGCAATCGTCTTTCTTCTACATTTGTTTCTAACAATACATTTTTATCTAACTTTTTCATAATTTGCTTTATACAAATAAGGATAATTCTCATCTATATTCATTATAAATACATTTTTAAATTCAAGCCCCTTATATAATTAATTTAACTTTGAATTTATCTCCCTATCAAATTTGATAGATTGTTTTATTTTTTATATTTAGTTATCTTCATACTGGCAAGGGGCTGACTCAAAAGTCCTAAATTTTAACAAAATGTATATGATAATTCATAGACGCAGTGTTTTATTGATATCTAAATTCGCTTTATAAAAGCTTTTTAGATATCTAATAAACTGTGCAGAGGTGACTCGACAAAATCGGTTTCTCCAAAATCACGATTTTTGAGTCACTCCCTTACTTTTTGTATAACAAAATGTACAAATATTTCTTTTGTAACTACTTTCTTAATTAATAAAAAAATAATTAGTATGGATTTTCTCATCACACTAATTATTATACACCCTATTATTTTATGCTTTTTTTCTAGCCTTAAT
>CAKMQF010000097.1 GCA_927911745.1 uncultured Gemella sp. | reverse complement strand
CTAACAAAATAGCACTATACATTAAAGTATAGCACTATTTTGTTAAATTCTGCAAGGTACTTTCTCTTACTATTTTCAAAATATCAATTTTAATTGAGATTTCCCGACATAATTCTAGATATTCAAAAAATTTTATAAAAGAGACTACTATCAAATCACACTAATTTTAATCGTTTAATATATGAGGCTTACCCCAAAGTCCTAAAATTTAACAAAGTTCATATGAGAACTCGTAGACGCAGTGGTTTATTGATATCTAAATTCGCTTTATAGAAGCTTTTTTAGATATCTAATAACTGTGCGAGGGTGACTCGACAAAATCGATTTCTACGAAATAACGATTTTTGAGTCACTCCTTATTTATTTAATTCATCTGTTAAGTTGTAAAGTTCATCCACTAGGTGACCAACATAAGCAATTGCTTCTTTAAGTGGTTCATCAGTACTTACATCACAACCTGCAAGTTTAGAAAGATCTAGTGCTGACATGCTGCTTCCTTTAGAAAGAACATTTAACCAAGTGTCAGCATAAGAACTGTCATTATCGATCTTATTAGCGATAGCTGTACCGATTGTTAATCCTGCAGAGTAAGTGTATGGATATAGTCCCATGTAGTAGTGAGGTTGTCTCATCCAAGTAAGTTCTGCACCTTCATTAACTACTAGACTATCTCCGAAGAACTCTTCCATAACGTTGCGTTTTACTTCAGAAAGAACATCAGCAGTTAACATTTCATTGTTATCTACCATTTTGTAGATTCTATCTTGATAAACAGCTTCTAAGTAGTGTGTTACCATATTGTGGAAGTATGTTCTACTAATCATGTTGCTGATAACCCAACGTTTGAAACGAGCATCAGTGTTAGTTTTTAGTAGGTAGTTAGATACAATAACCTCGTTACAAGTCGATGGAGCTTCAACGAAGTAAAGTGGACAATCATTATTTAACATTGTTTGGTGTTTTCCTGTACTCATAAAGTGATATGCATGTCCAAGCTCATGAGCAAGAACGAAAACTTCATTCATTTTCCAGTCCAAGAAAGTAGAATAAATCCAGCTACATTAGGAACTGTTGCACAGAATCCACCAGTACTTTTCCCGATATTTTGAGGGAAGTCAGTCCAACGTTTATCATAACTTTCATCGATCATTTTAACGTAGTCTTCACCAAGAACACCAAGTGCTTTTTTAAGGTAAGAACGAGATTCATCGATAGTCATATCAACTTCGAAATCTGGATCTAGGTTGATTTTACAGTCTGCAAACTGTATATCTTTAATTTTGTGCTCGCGAGCTAGAAGTTTAATGTAACGTCGAATATGAGGTGCTAAATCTGTCATAAGAGTACGGATTTGGCGATCATATAGTTCGCGGTTACCATCTTGAGCAGCTAATAGGTAGTCGATAACACTATCATAACCACGCATTGTAGCAAGCATTTTTTCTTTTTTGATTTGTGAAATATACTCATTTGCTGAAGTATTTTTATAAGCATTTAATGTTTTATAAAAACTTCTCGCAGCATTACGGCGTACTTCAGTATCGTTATCCATTTCGTGTAAGTTTTCGTATAGTACGAAGCTATTTTCGAAAGTTTTTCCATTTGCTTCAAAGCTGTCGAATTGCATATCTTCGTGCTTAGTTACCTCGTATAGATTGTAGTAACCAGGAAGACTCTCGTAGTTTGCGATTACTTGTTCAGCTTCTTTTGATAATGTATGTTTTTTCTCCTGAACGATTTTTTCGAAGTAATATTCTAAATCAGGACGATAGTTTTTCACGAAATCTTTAATGAATTGTTCATCTAGTTCTACAAGTTCAGTATCGAAGAAACTTAAATTTCCTGCCCATAAAGTGGAAACATCTTCAAATAGTGTTACATTTTGTACTACATTGTCATTAAATCTATCTACCGCCATTGGTAATTCAGCGTAGTGAGAAAGTTTATAGTATTCTTCATAAAGTTCTTCGTATTTTTTAACGGCAGCATCTAAAGTAGCGTGATCCGCTAATTTTCCTTCGTAAGTAGCCTTGAAATCTAAGATTTCTTTTTTAATATTCTCAAGGCTCGCTTTAAAATCTTCATCAGTTTTGTATAGAAGAGTCATATCCCAAGTATATTTCTCTTCGACTTCTTTTCTTGGTATTAATTTCATTTCAGTCATAGGTTACCTCCTGTGTAAATAAGTCGAATTATATCGATTGATAGTTGCCTATAAGCAACTTAATAATAATTATAATACATAATAGTAGATAGGTAAAGCTAATTATTTATTTTAGGATAGAATGAAAGAAGTGTTGAAAAATAGTGCAGGAGAAGTAGACATAAGAGGAATTGAAGTATCGTAAAGTAGAATACCAATTTCAAATAAAGATGGAATGGGTAGTTCTGTTTTTGATAAGAAGTATGATATAATGAAAAATAGACACCAAATTTATTGTGGTAAAATAAATATCATAGTAATGTTTATAATAGAAGGTAATAAAATATGGAAAAGTTAAGTAAGAAGTGGAAAATATTTATAATAACAACGGTAGTATTAATAGGCAGTATATATGGATATTATAAAATAAATAATAGAAATGCATTTGAAGAGATGTATAATTCATATTATAACTTGTTACCGCTTGGAGCGATAGATAATATGCCACAGGTAAAATATGTGCGTAGAACTGACCAAGCAATAGAGATTGTAAAACTATTTTATAAAGAAAAAGTTAATGGAAGTAATATAGAGTTTTCTTTAATAAACTTTAATAATAAACAGGAAATATTTGTAATTAGCTCAACATTAATTGCCGAAGGTGTATATTTAGATATAAACTATCTATATGACATGGATAATCATGAATTGAGAAATACTGTGACTTTCCATGGGAAAAATGTTCCATTAACCGAAGATAAGCCAAAACAGAGAAGAGAACTCTTAGAAAAGTATAATATCTCAAAAGAATACTTACAGAAGAAATCAGATGAACTGTTAGATATAGTTTTAACAGATTGGCAGAAGTATAATGGTAGTTCATATTCAAGGAGTAATATGGGAAGACTAACAATAGAAAAAGATGAATTTTTGAGATAATGAGCACTAGATAAAATAACGGATAAAAGGATACTGAGTAGCTAAGAGCTACTTAGTATTTTTTACTATTAAAGTGTATAAAATAAATATGGTATAATAGAAAAAGTATAATATATAGAAATACAAAACATATTTCCACGCAATAATTATAAAGGGCGACTATGGTTAGAAAAGATAGAAGAAAAGGAAAGATAGAAAAGCCCTGACACCAGAAGGGAAAATAAAAAGTTATAAAATAGATGATAGTTATACTATGAAAGGTATAACGGAAGCTGTAAATGTGAAATTGATAATAAATGATGATAAAGATCTTACTGTTAAGACAGCTCTACATAAAGATTCTAAAAGAGGAGCTTTAGAGCATGGAGCTATTCTAACATCTGAAAAATTATCAGGACTTTTATCAGATAATGGAAGGTAACAGGATAAAGAAAATAAGAGTAAATAGAAAAAATATTTCTTAATAGATGAGATTAGAGAGGGTAATATCTGTATTTACTCTATAAATTTTTTGAGTTATAATTTTAATTAGTAGATTTATTAAAAAAAGCGAGGTATCTTATGAAAATAGCAGTAGTAGGTGGGGGAATAGTAGGAGCTACATGTGCTTATTATTTGTCAAAAGAACAAAAAAATGAAATAGTAGTTTTTGATTATGGTGTAGGTCAAGCTACAAAAGCTTCGGCTGGGATTATAAGTCCGTGGTTTTCTAAAAGACGTAATAAACCTTGGTATAAGATGGCGAGACTTGGTGCGGATTTTTATTTGAAATTAGTTAAAGATTTAGAGATTGATGGCTATAATACTGACTTTTATTCACAATGTGGAGTATATTTATTGAAAAAAAATGAAGATAAACTACCTGAGTTAAAAGAACTTGCTGAAAGTCGTAAAGAATTATCACCGATGATAGGAGATTTAGAGATAATCTCAAAAGAAGAGGTTCGAAAAATCATTCCTAGCTTCGATAATAATGGAGATGTATTGTACGCAAGTGGTGGTGGACGTGTAGAAGGAGAGAGATTTGTTAATACCTTACTTACTGCCTCGAAATCTAATGTCGTTAGGGAAAAAGTTAGTCTAAAGGTTGTAGGGGATAAATACGAGATTAATGGACAGGTCTTTGATACTGTTGTTCTTGCCACTGGTGCGTGGCTAAAAGATATACTAGCACCTCTTGGTTTTGATGTTGATGTTCGTCCACAAAAAGGTCAACTAAGAGATTATAAAGTTTCTGATGTAAATACAGGATCTTATCCGGTTATTATGCCTGAGGGTGAATTGGATATTATTCCGTTTGAAAAAGGTGTTGTTAGTGTTGGAGCGACACACGAAAATGATATGGGCTTTGATTTAACTGTTGATAAACAGCAACTTGATGCTTTTGGTGAAGAAGCGGAGAACTTCTTAGGTGAATTGAGAACTGCACAGGTAATAAATGAACGTGTTGGAATTAGGGCTTATACTAGTGATTATTCTCCGTTCTTTGGTGAGGTTCCAACATTGAAAAATGTTTATGCGATTAGTGGTCTTGGTTCTTCTGGTTTAACTACAGGTCCGATAATTGGCTATAGTGTAGCGAATATAATTTTAGGAAATGATATAGAATTAGACCCACGAGATTACAACATCGAAAACTACATATTACGTAAGTAGGAAGATTAATGAAGAAATTAATATAACAATAAGAAAGCACTGAACGATTTTGTTCAGTGCTTTTTGATGTTTTAAATTTTTAATTATTTGTGTGCTAATTCTTTAGCTCCGCGGTGACTTAGTACTGCGAATACGATACAAAGAACTGCAGATGATAGAAGTACGTAAAGTCCTCCAGACCATCCTACACGGTCAACAACGAATCCGATGAACCAAGTACCGAATGAAGCACCCACGATGTAACTCATGAATCCTCTTAGACCAACTGCGTTACCAACAGCAAATGATGGAACAACTTCCATAGTTTGAACTGATGCTAAGAATTGTGGTACGTAGATTAGACATCCAGAAAGGCTGGCAAATACGATTACCCATACTAGAGAAGTACTTTCCCAATATCCGATTAGACAGAAGAAAATGATAACCATTGCACCGATTGCTGGAGGCATACGGTAACCTTTGAATACTTTATCAGATAGGTATCCAGCAAGAAGTGTTGATGGAATAGCAGCCCACTCGAATAATGTGAAGGCGATACCCATTTGTCCTTTTGTGAATCCTTTAGTTTCTAATAAGTAAATTGGAAGCCAAGAAATTAATCCAAAACGGATTAAATATACGAATGTATCAACTAGAGATACATACCAAGCGTGTTTGTTTTTTAATACGTAGTTTATGAAGATTTGCCCTGCGCTTAAGTTTGCAGCTTCTTCCGGTACGTGTTTTACTTCTACTTTGTGTGTTTCACCAGTGATTTCTTCCATAGTTGGTAGACCTTCGTTTTCTGGTTTTCCTTTAACTAAAGCAAGGATAATAATAACGAAGATAATAGCGATAATCGCTGGGAATACGTAGTATGCTAATTTCCAGTGTTCTTTACCAAAGATGAAGAATCCTAATGTAACAACACTTGCTACGATTCCTCCACCGATGTTGTGAGAAATATTCCAAAGAGCAGTCATACGACCACGTTCTTTTTTAGGGTACCAGCTTGCAAGTGTGATGAATGCTGGTCCAACCCCCATACCTTGGAAAAGTCCTAGTAAGATTACTAAGATTGATACTAAGAATACAGTGTGGCTAACTCCAAGTGCTAAGTTTACAGATGCACAAAGGAAAAGTCCAAGAGCCATATATTTTTTCGGGTCTGCTTTATCCGATAAACTACTCATAAATCCTTTACTTAATCCGTATGCAAGTAACATGTAACTCATGATTGCACCCATTTGAGTTTTAGAAATTCCTAAAGATGCTTTAAGGTCACTACTCGATAAACTGATGTTATTTCTAACAATGTAGAATGCCATATATCCAAGGAATACTCCAAGGAAAGAAATAAATCTTAATTTTTTATAAGTTGGCATTACTTTATCGGCAGGAACTTTGTGTGATTTAGCTTTAGGTTTTAAAAATGATAACATAAAAAAATGTTCCTCCTAAATATAATATATATAAATTTTAATAACTGAAAACTTTGTGTTATATCAGCATGTAAAATTATATACTACAGAGGTGAAGTTGTCAATAGTTTTTAAATATTATATAATATTATTTTTTTCTTAATATGTAATTAGTAGATATTGATATTCTTTTAAAATATAGCATTTTATGAAAATAAACTTTGTAAATATTTTTCATAATTATCGCTAAAAAACAACTACAAATGTAGGCTTATTTGTAAGAAAAAACCTTACAAATCACGTAAGGTTTTTTCTTTTATTTAATGAATTAAAATTCTTTTTGAAAACGATATATGTAGTTATATTTTTATAGTTTATATTAAATTAATGTGTTAATAAGAATTAAATTTACCTAAATAAATGGGATTTAATATGGTTGAGTGCTTTATGTTTAATAATAATATTTAACTACTTAATAATATAGGTTAAAACTGTTGTAATAAGTATAGTATAGTATGTTATAATTTGCTGTGCTATAATAAAATGTGAAATAAAGATATGGATAGGTGAATAGTTATGATTAGAAATTCTAAAATAATAGCTACTATAGGTGATGCTACAGATAAAGTATTACGAAAAATAGTGGAAGGTGCAGCGGATGCTGTATTGATAGATTCTTACTATGGGAGTAATGAACAAAATGTAGAAAGAATAGAAAAGGTTAAAGTTCTAAGAGAAGAAGTGGGAAGAGACTTAGCTATAATATATGATGTGGATCATATTTATGCGAAAAATAAATATAAACTTATAAGAATAGATGAGGAGAATGTAGACTTTGCTTGCGTAAATGATGTAGATTTCGTTGCGTGTCCTTTTGTTGGGAACTTAGAAGAGATTACAAAGGTAAAAGAGCTTATTAAGTCACATGGAAAAAATATAGGGATTATTGTTAAGATAGATTGTAAAGATGGTTATGACAATCTTGATGACATACTGGAAATTGCAGATGCGATTATGATTAATCGTGATGAACTTGGGGTAGATATTTCGTATGAAGATTTACCTGGAATTCAAAAGGAAATAGTAAGAAGAGCTAATGAGGCTGCGAAAGTAGTAATTTTAACTACTCAAATGTTGTATTCTATGGTTTACAATCCAAGACC
>CAKMQF010000096.1 GCA_927911745.1 uncultured Gemella sp. | reverse complement strand
CAATAATCGTCTCTAAACTTCATAGACGGCTTGCTTTGAATAAAGATTACTTCGTTTTTTGTGTCTGTTATTTTTTTAGATATTCACTAACTTCTGCTGTAGTAGGGAAGTGTAGTGTTTTTATTTTATCATTTTTAATTTGTTTAGTAATGTTTTCTGCTAGTTCGCCAACACTGATTACTAAGTCGATATCGTTTGTGTTTTCAGAGATATATTCTCCAACTTCACCGTGATAGTTAACTTCATTAGGTCCTAGTTCGAACATGCTTCCTAGTACTAGTGTTTTATAATCGAAGTCATCGTAACTACTTACTACATCAACACCTGCTTTCATAGAAGTAGGGCTAGCATTATATGCATCGTTGATTATTAGTGAATCTTCTTTGTAAGGAATACTTTGTAGACGCATGCCTGTGATTTCCACAGTATTTTCGATAGCTTTGCGGATTTCTTCGTTAGTTAATCCGATTTTACTAGCGATTGCTGTTGCGAACATAATGTTATATAGATTATGTTTTCCTTTTAATTTTGTGAAGTATTGTTCATTGCTTATATTAAGTTTGAAATCAATTTTGTCACGTTTAATTGTGTAGTTTTCTAATATAATATCGTTATAGTTATTCTCACCACATGATGTTGCGTTGATATCTGAAGAATCTACTAATGTTTTTAGAAGAACTTCATCTCCATTGTAGACGAAGTATCCGTCTTCTTTCATACCATTAGTGATTTCGAATTTAGCCTTAGCAATTCCTTCACGAGATTTAAAGAATTCTATATGACTTTCACCGATATTAGTAATTACTGTATAATCAGGTTCAACTAACTTAGATAGGAAGTCAAGCTGTCCAAAACCATCAGCTCCCATTTCAAGAACTAGTATTTCGCTATCTTCAGGCGCAGCAAGAATAGTTAATGGTACACCAAGTTCGTTGTTAAAGTTTCCTTGTGTTTTGTGAACTTTATATTTTGTTGATAATATACTAGTGATAATATCTTTAGTAGTTGTTTTACCATTACTACCTGTGATTGCGATAGTTTTGGCATTTAAACTTTCTAAATAGTGTTTCGCTAGAGTTTGAATTGCTTCGTAACTATCATCAACGTAGATGATATTGTTATTAGAAACAAAATCGTCTTTTAACGATAAACTTGCTGCAGCACCTTTTTCAAAGGCACTTTCTATATAGTTGTGACCATCGACATTTTCACCTAAAAAGGGAATGAATAAGTCACCTTGTTTAACTTTTCTACTATCAATAGCGATACCAGTAATTTCTACATTGTTAGTAATATTTACTTTTTTTGCATTTAATATTTTTTCTAAATCTGTAACTAAATATTTCATGGTTAATCCTATTCTTCAGTTAATAAGTTCTTACGATCTTCGTAACGCTCTACAGCTAGTGCGAATAGTTCTTCAATAATTTCAGAGTAACTTATATTCATATTTGCCCATAGAGAAGGGAACATTGAGAATGGAGTGAATCCAGGCATTGTGTTTACTTCGTTAATGAAGATTTCTCCTTCTTTAGTGTAGAAGAAGTCAGCGCGTACTAATCCTGACCCGCTGATTGCACGGAATGCAGTTGCCGCCATTTCTCTGAATTTAGGATATAGAGTAGTATCGATTGGAGCTGGAATATCCATACGAGATTGTCCATCTGTGTATTTAGTTTCATAATCGTAGAATTCTGTTGAAGAAATGTTTACGATCTCACCTGGATCTGTAGTCTTAACTTCGTTGTAACCAAGAACGGCAACTTCGATTTCTTTAGCGCCTACAGCACCTTGTTCAACAACGATTTTTTTGTCGAATTTTAGAGCTTCTTCGATACCTTTTACTAATTCAGTTTCATCGTTACAACGGCTAATACCAACTGAAGAACCTAAGTTCGCAGGTTTAACGAATACAGGGTATTTAAGATTTTCATTGATTTCAGCGATAACAGCTTCTTTTTTGTTTTTCCAAGTATATTCGATAAAGTGAATGTATGGAAGTTGTGGAAGGTCATAAGCAGCGAATAATTGTTTCATAACTACTTTATCCATACCGGCTGCACTTGAAAGTACATTGTTACCAACATATGCGATATCCATGATTTCTAGTAAACCTTGGATTGTCCCATCTTCACCATTTGGTCCATGAAGAACTGGGAAGACGATATCGAATTTACGTCCATCTTCGAATAATAATCCACTGATATCATTATCAAAGTTAGAAAAAACTAAATCCTGTTGATCTGTTACTTCTGATGTAATTTTTTCACCACGTGCCCAGTTACCTTCTAATGAGATAAAGATAGGGAATACGTTGTATTTTTCTTTGTCTATAGCGTTAATAATTGATTTCGCTGTTAAAAGTGATACTGAGTGTTCAGCACTTTTACCACCGTATACAATTCCAATATTTTGTTTTGTCATAAAAAAATCTCCTAAAAAAAATTTTTTATATTGTTATTTTAAAAATTATTGTTACAGTTCATAGAATTATGTGATAATAATTTACTACTCTACTAACATACTAGATATTAAATCTAGTATTACAACATATAATTATACCACAAAAATATAAAGTAGAGTAGTTTTATAACTAATTTAAAATGTTAATTTATTATTTTAATGCATATTAATATTGTATTTTTGTAGTATAAAATTTATAATAGAGTATGTACAAAAAATGATATTAGTAGGGGGAAGTAAAGTTTGAATGAAAAATTAGAAGATAAATATGATTTTAAAATCTTGCGTAAAAGAAAAATTAATCTAGTATATAAATTTATCTTTGTATATATTGTGTTTCTTTTCGCATTAGCTATAACTCAAATGAAACTAGGGTATAGCGATACAGTAGCTTTTATTATATTCGCAATATTTTTCTTTATAATAGTTGGTTATTTTGCTATGAAAGGATATAAAATTGAAAATGTAATTGGATTAAAGTTATTAAATAATTTGGAATTAGCTGAATTTATGGATTTTATGCATGAACAACATAAAAATAAAAAATTAACTAGAAATAGTACATATTATAACTATATGGCACTAGTTGAGCTTATCTACGGTAACTTTGATAAGAGTGAAGAATATTTATCAAAAGTAAAACTTACTCAATCAGGTTATATTAGAGGTGCCTTAAGGGGAACTGAAATATGGTATCACTTTACTAGGTTTATGTTAAATATTTTTACTGAAAAAGAATTTGATTTAGAAGAATTAAAAAAACAATTAGTGAAAACAGTTAGTAAAAATCAAGAAGCTGTTCAAATGTATAATAATAAATTAGATAATATATATAAAGTTCTAGTTTTAAAAGAACCGGCTGATAATTTTAAAGTAGAATTAAATGATAATATAGTAGAGTGTTCAAAAGTATTTAATTATTATTTCTATCTTCGTAATGAATTACTAAAAGAAAATAAAGAAGAAGCTAATAAGTACATTGACTTATTATTACAATATAATGAAAATTATTATGTAGTAAGGCAAGCAAAAGCAATAAGAGAAAAAATTTAAGGGTTGACCAATAGGTCAGCCCTTTTTATAATTTATATTTCTCTTTTAGTTCTGCGATAGTATCACGAAGTTTTGCAGCTTGTTCGAATTCGAATTTTTCTGCAGCTGCGAACATTTGTTGTTCTAATTCTGCTAAGTGTTCCTCGATATTATCATCATTGATATTTGCAGTTTCTTCAATTTCAACAATATCTTCATCAACCACTTCTTTCTTAGCGCTTATAGAATCACGAATATCTTTAATAATAGTTTGTGGGGTAATACCATGTTCTTCGTTATAAGCCATTTGAATTTCACGACGTCGGTTTGTCTCATCAATCGCTTTTCTCATACTTCTAGTAATACTATCTGCATACATGATTACGCGACCATTCGCATTACGTGCAGCACGTCCAATTGTTTGAAGAAGGGCTTTATCTCCACGTAAAAATCCTTCTTTATCTGCATCCAAAATAGCCACAAGCGACACTTCAGGAATATCTAGACCTTCACGTAGTAAGTTAATTCCAATAAGAATATCGAATTTACCAAGTCGAAGATTCCTAATTATCTCTGTACGTTCTAATGTTTTAATATCAGAGTGTAGGTATTCTACTTTTAATCCATTTTCTTTTAGGTAAGCTGTCAGAGATTCTGCCATTTTTTTCGTTAAGGTAGTGATAAGAACACGTTCTCCTTTAGCTATAATCTTCTCTGCTTCTTTAGTAATATCGAATACTTGGTCACTAACAGGTCGAATATCGATAATTGGATCTAGTAGACCTGTAGGACGAATAATTTGTTCAGTTATTTTTGTACTTTTCTCTAATTCGAAGTCCCCAGGTGTTGCTGAAACGAAAATAGCTTGATTAAGTTTTTTCTCGAATTCTTCGAAGTTTAAAGGTCTGTTATCCAGAGCAGTAGGTAATCTGAATCCATAATCAACAAGCACTTGTTTACGTGCTCTGTCTCCGTTGAACATACCACGAACCTGAGGAAGGGTAACGTGTGATTCATCCACTACTAGTAACCAATCATCTGGGAAGTAATCTAGTAGTGTGTATGGAGTACTACCAGGCTCACGGAGTGTAAGATGAAGAGAGTAGTTCTCTATCCCTGAACAGAATCCCATTTCTTCCATCATTCAAGGTCATAGTTAGTGCGTTGTTCAAGACGTTGAGCTTCTAAAAGTTTATTTTCCATATTTAGAACTTTTAATCTTTCTTCTAGTTCAGCTCGAATTCTCTTAATTGCTTCTTTAGTTTTTTCATCACCAGCAACGAAGTGACTGGCAGGATATATTGCGATATGTTCAAGTTCACTTAGCACTTCGCCAGTTAAAGGATTAATCTCTCGAATACGATCGATTTCATCACCGAACATCTCTATACGAACAGAGTTTTCACTACGAGAAGCTGGGAAGATTTCAATAACATCCCCGCGAACTCTAAAATTACCACGAGTAAACTCAATATCATTTCGCATATATTGAATACTGATTAGTTTTTCCATTATTTTATTACGATTAATTTCATCACCAACACGTAATGATAGAACTAGCGATGAATATTCTTCTGGTGAACCAAGACCATATATACAGCTGACACTCGATACGATAATAACATCATCACGATCGAATAATGAAGATGTTGCACTGTGTCGTAGTTTATCAATCTCATCATTCACAGATGAATCTTTTTCTATATATGTATCTGTTGATGGAA
>CAKMQF010000095.1 GCA_927911745.1 uncultured Gemella sp. | reverse complement strand
ATTATTTAAAATACTAAATACATATTAACAGTTCTTTCTTAGAAAAATTTTAAGTCGTTCTATATACTTTTATAATTTCTCTTTATAACATAACTATTGAAAAAAGTTATCTATACTGTCTATTATATCAAAATTCCAAATTTTATTCTCTATTGAACAATAAAATTAGAAAAAATTTTTTCTTAATTATTATCTTTTTTTTAATATTTTAACTTATTTTGTCTATACATGTCAAAATAAATGACTAACGTTTTCTTAAACATTAGCCAAAATAATTATTTTCTTCCAATAAGTAGTCCACTTTGGATATAATCTTTCATTTCTTTTCCATATCCCCATTTTTCTGCATATTCATCCGTTACATCTGAATTAATGATTTGAAACTTCGTGAATCCCGCTTTTTCAATAATCTCAGCCATCTCTTCTTCCAGAAGAGCACCAGCCACTCAAGTACAGTGCATTCTACTAGAATTTTTCCATTCTAATGGTAATTCTTTTTTCAAAATAATATCAGATATTACAAACATACCATCTTCCTTTAAAATACGATGAATTTCGTCATATACTTTTTGCTTATCAGGTTCAAGATTGATAACACAGTTACTAATAACTCTATCAACTGACCTATCTTCTATAGGAATATTAATTAACTCACCTTTAATAAATTCAATATTATCAAATCCCTTATTATCCCTAACTTTCTTAGCTTTATCTAGCATAGAATCTAATCTATCTAAGCCATATAGTGTACCCACTTTTGGATTTTTCATCTTTGTTATGAAAATATCCATTCCAGCTCCACATCCTAAATCAATTAAAGATTGTCCTTCTTTAATCTTCAAGTGATTAATTGGATTACCACAAGAAAGCCCCATATTTATTTCATCAGGAAATTCATTAATAATTTTTTCATCATATCCTAGAGATTTACTCAGTTGCTTCGGATCAATTTTTGTCTTTTGTTTATTTTTAGAAATATTATCATAGAAGTTATCAACTGATAATCTTATTTTAATATTATTTTGCATAATTTTGTTCACCTTTGACATCTTAACTTATTTCTAATATTCTAAATGAATATTTACATAAATTACCTTGCTATATTTGCATACTATTCACCATTTTTGATAACTGATATATATGCATCCGTTATACTAAAATCAGATAAACTATATACCCTCTCTTCTAATGTTTTTTTGTCATAAACATATAGTTTATCATCGAATAAGAAGTAATAATTCATTTTATCTTGATTAAAAAACGGCGGTTTATCTTCATTTTTAGGTCTATCATTGAAATAAATAATTTTTTGTTTGTTATTTTTTGTATCTAAAATAGTCCATGTATAATTAGGAACATATAAACTATAATGCTCTACTATTAGATTATCTCCATCTGGATAAATATTTAGAGGATAAGCATAGTTTAAAGTTATCAACTCAGTATTTTTTGTATTTAAGTCATATTTTAATAATTTGTTACTACCTTTTGGTTCATTTTTTTCAGTTAAGCCTTGAGAGTTTTGAGATAAATAAATAACATCATCTTTTATATAAAATCTCATGTATCCCCCTTGGCTATAATTTAAATCTATTTCTTCCACAAGATTGCAATTCAAATCAAACTTCCATATCAAATTTCTTAATTGATTATTTTTATCTATATTTCCACCAAGAATATATATATTATCTTTATAAACTTGAATATCATTTGTTACATTTACTCCCTCTTTTTTAAACTCCTTTTTATATACCTCTTTAAAATTTTCATCATATTCTATTATATTAAAACTATTAGCAAATAAAGTTGTAGCATATATTTTATTTTTATAGTTTGTAAATGTATATGGCTCTGAATTATCTTCTTTTAATTTAATATTTAACGACTCTTTATCTATTTTTGCAAGTAAGGCATCTTTTCCAACTACTGTTGTTTTTAAAAACACCTTATCTTTTAGATCATAATAATCCTCTTTTAAAAAGCCATACTCTTGACTTCGTTTTATCTCTTTTTGTAATTTTATCGAACCATTTTCCTGTTTAAAAAGAGATACTTTATTCTTTGATATTATTGAAAAATCATAATCTTCTTTAGTATTTTTCTCACTACATCCAGACATTACAACAACAGCAAAAACAATATACAAAATTCTCATAAAATTTTTCATAACAAAATCCCCCTTTATTGATATAACAACACGTAAAACCTTTCCTCTTACTCAGCATGATCACTTGTAGTATAACAAAAAAACACTTTAAAAACAACTGCAATAAAAAAAACAATATAATAACAAATTATTCTGTTTTCATCAGAAAATCTATATTAGATTTAAACCTATTAAGTAGAACTTACTTTAAAATAAAAAAGATTACAAAAATAAGGGAGTAACCCAAAACTCATGATTTCAGAGAAATCAATTTTGTTGAGTCACTCCCACAAAGTTTATTAGATATCTAAAAAGCTTTTATAAAACGAATTTAGTTATCAATAAACCACTACATCTTTAAGTTTTTATACAAACTTTTTAAATTTATATTAAACTATTATATTCTTCTTCTGTTAAGTAACTTGAAATTGCACCTGTTTTTGTAGTTGTTAAACTAGCGTAGTTTGTCGCAAATTTTGCCATTTGAGCTAATTCTTCTTCTGAAATGTTATTAAGAACTTCATGATTTAATAGTTTCGATAAGAATGAACCAGCAAAAGCATCCCCAGCCCCAGTAGTATCAACTGCTTTAATGTTTGGTATTTCAGTTACCACTTTATGATTTTCATAATAAACTTCTGCACCGTGTTCTCCTTTAGTATAAAGAACAACTTTCATATGGCTAAAGTCTTTTTTCAATGCTTCTTCAATATTAGTAGTTCCTGTTAAGAATTCTAATTCATTATCAGCAACCTTAATTACATCAACATAAGGTAAGAATTCTTTAATAGTTTCAAGATACACCTTATGATCATCCCAAAGATTGAATCGTAAGTTAACATCAAAAGAAATTAACACTCCTGCTTCTTTAGCTTTTTTCAGTAATAATGATGGCTATCTTTTGATTCTTCTTGAATTGCAATACTTGCAAAGTGAATTGCTTCAATTTCAGATAAATCAACTTTTTCAACATCTTCCTTACTAATTCTTAATGTTGATGAACCTTTGAAGTAAAAACTAAATGAACGGTCCCCAGTTTCATCTAAAGAAACAAATGCTAATGGTGTAAAACTATCAGCTTTGCGACTTACATATTTACAGTCTACATTTTCATTTTTTAAAGTATTTTCTAGAAATCACCAAAACCATCTTGTCCAAGTGATGTTAATAAATAACTCTTATGACCTAGTTTTTGGGCAACACAAGCAACGTTAGCTACACATCCACCAGCCTCTTTTTTAAACGATTTCACTTTATCGATTGTTCCTACACCTTCTCCAATAAAGTCAATTAGCATTTCCCCTATACATAAAACAGCCATTTTAGTTCTCCTCTCTAATTTCGATTGCTCCAAGTTCTTTCGCTAAATAATCAGTGGCTGAGATATTAACATTGTGATTTTCTGGATAAAATCTTGTTGAAAGTGCAAATGATCCATCATTAGCAAATAATTCAATAGATGAACTATCAAATACTATTTCTACATTTTCTAAATCCAGTTTATATTTTCTATCATCTCTTCCATAACCACTAGTTCCAAAAGAAATTTTCAATTCTTTGTTGTCATAGCTTACTTTAAAATCAGCTACGCTAATTTCAAATTCTTTACCATGTTCTTGTTTATAATACCATGTATTTTTGTTAAAGTCGTTAGATTTAATATCGCTACCTAATAAATCTTTTACCGATTTGTGTAACGTTTGTCTAACTTTACCATCTTTGTAATTCACTACACGCGGCACAGTTAGACAGTTTTGATAACCAAACTTTGTAGTTGGATTAGTATAGCTACTATCTGGAACATACATCCAACCTATAAGTACTCGATTATTATCTTCATCTAAGAATGTTTGTGAAGCATAAAAATCATGTCCATAATCTAATAACGTGAAGTTATCTAATTTATCAACATTCTCAATACCCTCTTCTACTACAGAATATCCAATTTGATACATATTTCCATAATTTGGATACATTCTTGTAATACCTTGAGGTGAGAACATAAATATTTCTTTTCCATCTACTTCGAAATAATCTGGGCATTCCCACATAAATCCTAGATTTTTTTCTGAATAAATAGTTTTATATGGTTTAAGAGTATCCTTATCGAATACTAATAAACATCCATAATCATTGCTATCTCTAGCTCCAAGAACTAGATAGCTTTTTCCATTTTTTTCAAATATTTTTTGGATCTCTAACATGATTTGACATGTTAGGATAATCATCTGTTGTTAACAGACATTTTTTCTCAGTAAAATTAATTCCATCTTCCGTTTCAAAAGATATGGTATTATGACCACGTCCTTCATGAACGTAGTCATAATCACCTTTATATTTCACATTTCCTGTGTAGTAGAAGACTAGTTTTCCATCTTCTATATTAGCACTTCCTGAATAAACACCACTTTTTTCTTCTTCTATAGTTGGTGTAAGGAATACGCCACGATCTTCATAATTTTTTAGGTCACAACTAGTATAGTAATACCAAAGTTTTAAACCACCTTCCACTTCGTAAGAATATTGGTGAAAAATATGATATTTACCTTTAAAGTAGGCTAATCCATTCGGATCATTAAGCCAACCTTTTGTAGGTTCTAAATGAAGATTTTGTTTCCAGTTATTAGCTAGCATTTACAAGTTCCTTCTTAGTTTTGAAGAAGTATGCTGTTACTGAGAATGAAACGATAAATGATATTGCTAAACCAATACCAAATGTTGACCAGTGGTTAGCAGGAATTGATAAGAATCCTGGAAGACCAGCTGCTCCTAATGCTGATGCAAATACTTTGTTTAATCCAATCCATGCACTTCCTACCGCACTTCCCGCAATAGCTCCGTAGAATGGATATCTAAGTCTTAAGTTAACCCCGAACATAGCTGGCTCTGTAATACCTAGTAATGCAGAAATTCCAGATGCTGACGAGATTGATTTCATTTTTGTGTTTTTAGAGAATACTAATACTGCAAGAACCGCTGCACCTTGTGCTACGTTAGACATAGATGCGATTGGGAAGATAAATGTTAATCCTGTTGCAGCTAGTAATTGAGTTTCAATAGCTGAGAAGCTTTGGTGTAATCCAGTGATTACGATTGGTGCGTAGAATAAACCGAAGATACCTGCTCCTACGAATCCACCTTGCATGTATAACCATTGTAATCCTTGACCTAGTAAAGTCCCAGCTTCACGAAGAACAGGCCCCATCCATGCGAATGTTACGAATCCAGTTACGAATAATGAAACTAATGGTGTAGTTAAGTTATCTAACCATGATGGAGTTACACGACGTAAGAATTTCTCAACTGTTGCTAATAACCAAGCAGCTGCAAGGATTGGTAATACTGTTCCTTGGTACCCTACTTTAGCAATCTTAAATCCAAATACATCCCAATAACCAAGAGTGGTAACTCTTTGTAATCCATCTACCGCTTGACCACTTTGATTAACGATATCTAATGCTGGTGCAAGAAGTTGGTTTGTAGCTGGATCTAATTTACCAAATACGTAAAAGTTCATCACATCTGGGTGAACCATTAACATTGCAAGAGCAGCTCCTAAATATGGATTTCCACCAAAACGTTTAGTTGCAGAAAACCCAATTAATACTGGTAAGAATACAAACGGCGCATTGGCAAATACGTTAACCATATCAGCAAGACCTGCTATACCTGGGTTAGCTTCAATAACTGATTTACCAGTGTAGAATAAATCTTTAGCTGTTAAGACGTTATTGATACCCATTAAAAGACCACCAGCAACGATCGCTGGGATAATCGGAACGAAAATATCACTTAACATTTTTACAAAACGCTGTAGTGGATTTCCTTTTGGTTTTTTAGAAGTAGTTTTTTCACCTTCTTCTTCACTAGAAGCTCCACCTTTGTATACCTCATTGTACTTAGCGTATACTTGTTGAACAAGACCACTTCCGAAGATTAATTGAAGTTGACCATTGTTAAAGAATACACCTTTAACACCTTCAATATCTTCTAATTTTTCTTTATTATATTTTTTTTCATCGTTTAATTCTAAACGAAGACGAGTTGCACAGTGAACAACAGAGCGTAAGTTTTCCTCACCACCACTATGTTCAACAACTTCTTTAACAACTTTTTTTAAGTCCATAGTTCTTTCTCCTTTGTATTTTTAAATTTTATATAATGACTCTTAACATTTACCAAACAATAATGGTAACGTTACTTTTTTATTGTACACCTCTTCTACCATAAATGTCAAGAGAAAAAAGTAACGTTACCATATTTATTTTTAAATACTTCTTATCCTTGCTTGAAAATAGTAATTTTGATATAATCTAGTAGCATAAAAATACTATAGAAAGTGAGGTTATCATGGATTTCAAGATTTATAATTTATTTTCCAATGTACTAAAAAATATAAATCGTTATAAGTTTACATATATATCTATCGCCGCAATTATTCAGCTGATACTTATTTGTGGTTTATGGCTTATATCTAGAATCTTCCAACTCGCTCTTACACTTGCAGGTGAAGAGCATTTAGATAAGAACAATATTCTACATATCCTCACTAATCCCTATAGTTTTGTGATTTTAAACTTATTAGTTCTTATTGTAGCATTTTTTATGTTTATTGAGTTTTCTATACTAACCTTTACCATTTACGGTCAATTAACAGAAAAACAATATTCATTTCGAAGTATATTAGATAATGCGTGGACCAAGACAAAAAATCTTGCAGGGTTTCAAACCTTATTCTTTATATTCTACTTTTTAATAACTATACCTACGATAAATCTTGGGGTAAAATCTGTTCTTGCAAAGAATTTATTTATACCAAAATTTATAAGTAGTGAAATTATGAAGACTAACAGTGGGCTTATCGTATGGGGATTAATTATGATAGTTTTTGCTTATCTGAATCTTAGACTAATTTTTACCCTTCCACTAACTGCTGTTGGAGATGAAAATATACTAGATAGTATTAAAAGAAGTTGGGAACTTACAAAAACTGGCAAAAGAAAACTAGTCTTAACTATTCTATTATTTGAAATAATATATTTATTAATTGCTGCAGTTTTAACTGGTATAATTACATACATTTGCATCTATTTCGATAATGACGGTAATAATCCAATTATACAAACACTATTTTTCTCTTCGATAAGTGGAATTATCTTCTTTTTAGGTGTAATTTCTAAAGTAACAGTTATAACTTCATTAATAACAGTTCTAATAAATCATAACGAAATATCCGAAAAACTTGTTAATAATCTTAATGAAAATAAGAAAAAATCAAGATTGGTAGTAACATTAACCACTATAATTATAGTTGTTGCAGTTCTTGTGAATGGTTTTAATATATACGGAAATGGTGTTAACAAAAACATTGAGACTATCGCTCACCGTGGATATGTTGCTAAAGGTGTAGAGAATTCAATAGAAGCACTTGAAGGAGCAGCTGAAGTTGGTGCTGATTACGTTGAATTTGATATTATTCTAACAAAAGACAATAAATTTGTAGTTATGCACGATTATAATTTAAAAAGACTTGCAGGATTGAATAAGCGAGTTCAAGATATGAATTTTGATGAAGTAGTAGGTTTAACAATTAAACAAGGTGATTATACTAGTAAAATTCCATCATTAGAAGAATTTGTAAATAAAGCGAAAGAATTAAACATGAATCTTGTAATCGAACTTAAACCTCATGGAGCAGAACCATCTAATTATATTGACATATTAATTGATGAAGTTAAGAGACTAAAACTTGAAAATTATAAATTTATGTCACTAAACTCTAAAGTTATGGAAGGGTTAGAAACAAAAGCACCAAACTTGGAAACTGGTTATGTTATTCCTCTGCAATTCGGAAATTTTCATCATAGTAATGTTGACTTTTTCGTAATAGAAGACTTTTCATATAGAGATCGTCTAGTGGAACAAGCTAGAAAAGAAAACAAACAAGTTTTTGTTTGGACAATCAATGACTCAGCACTAATAACTAGATACTTACAAAGCCCTGCTGATGGAATAATTACCGATGAACCTGAACTTGTGAAAGATGAAAAAGATATTTTGGAAAATAATTATTCCTATTACGATAAAATATTACGACTAATCAATATATAATAACAAACACGACTGAAATTATCATAACATTTCAGTCGTGTTTATTTATATCTTAGAATAAGTATTTTTTACAAGTTCTATATATTTTTTTCTATCTACTAATTTTGGAATTATTATTTTCTTATCGTCATAATTTACTTTTTTCATATAGCCAAACTCTAAATATTCTCTGTTAATTTCTACTTGATGCTCTTCATCCTCGAAAATTTCAGGGTTAGTGACATAAACCGCAGTTAATAAATCCCAAATTATTATATAATCAATATTATAGTCTTGACTATGATATTCTATCCATTGTTTACATTCTTCATATAATTCTACACTATAGCCTTTAAAAGATGAAATTATACTCTTAACTTCATCTAAATA
>CAKMQF010000094.1 GCA_927911745.1 uncultured Gemella sp. | reverse complement strand
ATTAATACTACTGATCCAGATAGTGGATATTATCACAGAGATCATAAAGAAGAAGGATTTATGTATTTAGACCATAGAACAGTAGATGGAAAAAATAATATTATTATAGATTGCCATATAACTCCAGGTAACGTTCATGATAGCGCTCCGTATATAGAAAGATTAAATCAGATAGAAAAAAAACTTTGGATTAGTGCCAGGTAAAGTTGCGTTAGATAGTGGATATTATTCTCTAGACATACTAAAACAGTTAGATAAAAAAAATATATTTTCAGTAATAGGATATAGAAGATTTTCAAGATCAAAAGATAATAAATATTTTAAATACTTACATGAAAAAGATATATATGTAGATACACGAACAGGTGAAATATTTAGATACAGAAATATTGATAGAAATGGATATAAACAATATAAAAGCGATGATAAAAATGAGAAAAAAATAATAAGACGACATATAAATGCAGATTATTATGATAAAGCTCGATTGAGACGTATATCTAAAGAAGGTAAGATATTATATAAAAGAAGAAAAGAAACAGTAGAACGTAGCTTTGCAGATTCAAAACAAAATCACGGATATAGATATGCACAATATAGAGGTAAAGCCAAAGTACAGTCGTACGCTTGGTTGTCTTGTTGCGTTCAAAATATGAAAACAATAGCACTAAGAGAGGTATAATCCTTCCTTAATACTACTAATACTTAGCCATAAGGCTTATTTTTTTTGAAAAAACGACCAAAATATCAATATGTACATTGATGTTTCGGTCGTTTTGTCAACAATCTGAAAAAGAATCGTGAAGTTGTTCACGATTCTTTTTATATATTACCGTCTTGTTTGATTTGTACGAGCAGAATTATTTGCAGTTGTTCTACCTGCTGTTTGTCTTTGATTTTGAGCAGGAACAGCACCGTTTGCTCTATTAGTAGAATTTGTTAAAGAGTTGAATACTGTTGTAAGAGCAGAACGGTTATCACGTTGCTTTTGAGCGATAGCAGCTTGGTAAACAGCATCTCTATCTGTACCAGCGTACATATAGTCAGTCTCTGTATTCCTTTCTTTAGCATATTCTACGCCATTTTTTGTTTCGATTCCTGCAGGTTTTTCAAATGCAGCAGGTACTTGTTTATCTGAAACTTTTTTTCATTACATCTGCCATAA
This sequence comes from uncultured Gemella sp., assembly GCA_927911745.1. Classification (GTDB taxonomy): domain Bacteria; phylum Bacillota; class Bacilli; order Staphylococcales; family Gemellaceae; genus Gemella. Next base: position 19,260 of record CAKMQF010000094.1, on the reverse strand, counting down.
TTACCTGTGTAGTTTTTGCTTGTTCTGAAGATAATGCTTTTGCAGCAGAGTCTACCATATCAGCTCCTTGCCAAACGGCAACTGTGTAGTCAGTTGTGTAACCAATCATCCAACTGTCTTTAGTAGAGTTTACAACATCTATACCATAATTATAGTAAGCAGAATCATCGAATGTACTTGAACCAGACTTACCAGCCATATCGAAGTTAGCTACTTTACCGTTTGGAGAAGTACCATTACTAGAAAGTACACCTTTTAATACATTTGTTATTAAATATGCTGTCTCTTCTGACATTGCTTTAACAGGTTCATCTTTAATATTTGGTAATTCTTTACCATTTGCATTAAATACTTTAACTATTGTTGAAGGCTTATTGTAATATCCTTTATTACCGAAAGATGCGAATGCACCTGCCATTTGAAGAGTAGAAACTCCATCGACGTTACCTCCAATAGCCGTTGTCGGTTCATCTTTTGTTACCGGTATACCTAGTTTTTCAGCGAAATGTTTAGATCTTTCGTATCCAACTGTTTCGAATGCGCGAACCGCTGGAATATTATAAGACCAAGATAATGCAGTACTCATAGTAACCGTACCGTGGTAAAGTCTGTCCCAGTTTTGGATATAGAAATTAGTTCCAGCAATTTGATAAGGTGAATCTGAGAATGTAGTTTGAGAATCCCAGCCATAATATTCTATACCAGGAGCATAATCAATTAATGGTTTAATCGATGACCCTGGTTGAACACGGGCATCAACTGCAAAGTTATAACCACCAGCCTTATAATTTTTTCCACCACCAATAGCTTCGATTAGACCAGTTTTTGTATCAAGAACTGATATAGCAGCTTGAGATGCATGGGGTACCATTGGTGAGCTTTGGTTATCTAACATATCTTGAACATATGTTTGTAATTCTGGATTTAAGTTAGTGTATATTTTTAATCCCATTGAAAGAGGATCTTTAATATTTTCAAAGTTTTGATTTTCTTTTAATTCTTTTACGATCTGGTCTATATATGCAGCATATTTAGAATTATAAGTGTGTTGATTTGCACGTTCTTCTTTTGTTTTTTCAACTATTCCATCCATAATAGGGGTATTGATTGCATTATTGTATTCAGCTTCTGTGATTTTATCATTGTTTAGAAGTGCATATAGTACAGTGTTTCGACGCTCTTTAGCTTGTTCTGGATAATCGTATGGATTATACAGGATTGGTTGCTGAGGCATACCAGTTAGAAGCGCAATTTGAGGTAATGTTAATTGATTTAACTCTTTATTGTAAAAGTACTTAGCTGCTGTTTTAATACCATATTGCCCATCAGAATAGTAAATTTTATTCATGTACATTTCCAATATATCATCTTTAGAGTACCTGTTTTCTAATTTAAGAGACAGATAAGCTTCTTGAATTTTTCTTTGTAATGATTTATCAGATGTCAGTAGTGAATTTTTTTACTACCTGTTGTGTAATTGTACTAGCACCTTGTTGTGCCGAATTGGAACGGATATTTACAAGCGCTGCTTTGATAAGACGAATAGGATCAATACCTATATGAGATTGGAATCTTGAGTCTTCTGTCGATAGTACAGCGTCTGTAATATTTTTTGGAATATCATTATAGATACATATTCCCTTTTTTCAGCTCCAACTGTAGCTATTAGATTAAGATTTTTATCATAAATTTCTGATGATAATGGATCTTGTAAATTAGCCTGAGTTATATCTGGAACATCTTTTAATTCTTTAGCAAAGAGTATTAAAATAGCAAAGAATAATACTAAGCATATTGAAAAAAAGATGGAACTAATATATTTGAATAAAGTTTTCATCTGTTGTTAAAACTCACTTTCATTATTTTTTATAATAGTTATATAATCTAATCTTATTTTGTAGTTAAATGATAATTCAAATGCAGTTTCTTCGAATTCACTTAGTTTAATTGATTTTCTTCCACCATTTTGTGCACGATTATAGAAAAATATGAATTTTTTAAATGGAAGTATGAATGTTTTATCGATTTTTTTAAATCTAACAATAATAAAAGTAATTCCACCATGATTTAAAATTTTTTGCATATGTTCTATTTGATGTTCGTGAATATTATTTAAAGAAAATGAAGTGGCCGAATTAGTCTCCTTAGCCTCAAAATCAATATATTTTCCATTCCAAAGACCGTTGTAATCTGTTGTAGAAGGAGTTTTATAGAACGCTTTGGTAATCATAGCACTCGATCTGTTAGGATAATTCACTTCTACTATTTGAATTGGAATAGGTTTTTTTATGAATAACTGCAATGTCATTATTTAAGTAATATTTATTCGCAAAATTAATGTCTTCTTCAAGTTCCATACCTCGATTAGAATACTTGGTTTTTTGAATAAAATTACTTTTCTTATTAGGATAATTAAACATATATCCCTCCATAAATAATTATCCTATCTATTATACTATATTCTGAAGAAAATTTGAATTACAAATAGCTGAAAATTATCATATTTTTAGAATTTATTAATTACTAAAGTAATATTCATTTTATGAATAAAGATGAAGCATTGCAGTTACTTTATAATTATAGTGTGTTGGTGTCTTGAAACGTGCTTATTAAGCATCAGAAAACTGTCCATGAATATATATGGAAATGTCAAAAACCGGGATAGACTTTTTATTGATATGAGAATAATCGAGTATAATAGCTCAACGTACGATGTGAATTTTAACTAATTGCTTTCTTTAGGTAATTAGTTAAGAGTATAAGGTTTTAAAGAACAATAGTTTAGTTTTATAATTTATACGAATTATTATTCTTAATAATTCGTATTATAAAAAAATAATATTTTTAAAAATCATTAAATTTTATGGTATAATAATATAGAAAATTTTAAATATGAGAGGTGGTATTGTTGTGAGACAATCAAAAACATTTATTCCAACAACAAGAGAAGTACCGTCCTCTGCAGAAGCAATTAGTCATAAGTTGCTTATTAAAGCGGGGATGGTGAAGCAGGTATCTGCAGGAGTTTATACTTACCTTCCTTTGGCTACTCGTGTAATTCAAAAAAATTGAAAAAGTAATTAGAGAAGAACATAGTAAAATTGGAGCTGCAGAACTTTTAATGCCTATTTTACAATCAGATGAATATTGGAAAAAATCTGGTCGTTGGGACAAAATGGGAGAAGAACTTATTCGTGTAACAGATAGAAAAAAAGCAGGATATGCCCTAAGTCCAACAGCAGAGGAAATCATCAGTCAAACGGTTAATAACATGGTAACTTCTTATAAACAATTACCTATGAACTTATATCAAATCCAAACTAAATTCCGTGATGAAATTCGTCCACGTTTAGGATTATTACGTTGTAAAGAGTTTATAATGAAAGATGCATACTCATTCCATGATTCACCAGAATCATTAAGAGAAACATATAAAGATTATTATCAAGCATATAGTAATATCTTTGATAGATTTGAACTTAAGTATCGTGCAGTACAAGCTGATTCTGGTAATATTGGTGGAAGCTATACTCACGAATTCCAAGCATTAGCTGAAGTAGGGGAAGATACAATTGTGTATACTGAAGAGAGTGACTATTCAGCAAACATCGAAACTGCAGCGGTAGTTGAACAAAACTATACAATGCCTACAGGTTTTGAGAAAAAAGAACGTAGTTTATTAGAAACTCCAAATCAACAAACTATTGATGATATTGCTGCATTTTGTGGTGTAGAAGTTAACCGTGCGATGAAAGCATTAGCTTTAAAAGCTGATGGAGAATTCTATCTAGTTCTTATGCGTGGTAATGATCAACTTAATGATATTAAATTCATGAAAGCTACTGGAACTTCTGAAGTTGAAATGGCAACAGAACAAGAAATTGAGGAAATAATGGGTGGAGTACCAGGTTATATGGGACCATTTGAAATCAAAAACTGTAAAGTAATCGGTGATAATGCAATTAAATACATGTATAACCACAGTTGTGGAGCCAACAAAAAAGGATTCCACTACATAAATGTAAATCCAGGTGATTATGAAATCGATGCTCACTATGATCTTCGTATGATTGAAGAAGGTGATTTAGCAGAAGACTTATCAGGACCAGTTAAATTTGCAAAAGGTATCGAGGTTGGACAAGTATTCGAACTTGGTAAAGGATATTCAGAAGCTATGGATGTTACGTACCTAGATGCTAATGGTCGTGCAAATCACTTCTACATGGGATGTTATGGTATTGGGGTAACTCGTTGTATCTCAGCGATTATCGAACAACATAATGATGAAAAAGGTATTATTTGGCCTAAAGAAGTGGCACCATACCAAGTGCACCTAGTATGTGTTGATGTTAAGAAAGAAGATCAAGTTAAACTTAGCGATGAATTATATGCTCAATTAACAGCAGCAGGATATGAAGTTCTTTACGATGATAGAGCAGAACGTGCTGGTGTTAAATTTAACGATGCTGACCTTATCGGTATTCCATTACAAGTAGTTGTTGGTAAAAAAGCTGGTGAAGGAATCGTAGAAGTAAAAGAAAGACAAACTTTAGAAAAAGTTGATACTCAAGTAGCTGATGTATTAGCTAAAGTAGAAGCATTTTATAAATAATAATTATAATTTGAATTAAAGAATGCCAATTAAAAATAAATAGTTGTTAAGAAAATAACCATTTGTTTTTAGTTGGTATTTTTAGTATAATTTAGTTATGTGTAATATATTTTTTATTACTAAAAAATATATAGAAAATCTGTGTATAAAGTTAATTCATTTTATCTTTAATAGAATTAAGATGAATGAATTTTTTATGTTTATATGGAAGTTATAAGAATTGTTGTGATAATTAATTTTTGTTCTCTAGTAATAAGTCGGAGAGAAACATAAAAATTAATAAAAACCTAGTCAGTTATACAAAAAAGTAGGAGGAATCATGAGTAATAAACATTTTTCTTTATTAGTTAAAACATTAGAATTAGAAGAACAGTTATCCAATTCAAAATTTGAAAATTATTCTTTAGATAATATAGAAAAAGATAATAAGAATAAGATTTGGACGTTTAATTTTAGTGGAGAAAGTTTACCTTCAGTAGAAGAACTAACATTACTTATTCAGAAATTACGAGAGAATTTCTTAGGTGATTATATTGTTAATTATCGTTTGAAGGTAAGTGCTGAAGTCACGGATGAGCAAATAAAAGAATTTTGGAAATATATAATATTAGAAAACTTCTCAGAGATTTCTCAAGTTCTAATGGAGAGTATTTTATTTAGTGAAGTTGGAGTTAACAATGGTGTTTTAACTATGAAAATAATGGCTCCATCAATCTGGAATAACTTTATTAATGAACGAAAACAGCAAATAATAAGTAGTTATAAAAATTTAGGTATTGTAATTAAAGATATTATTCCTAATTTTTCTAAAACTGATGTTGAAGCGGTACTAGAGAGTCAAGAAGAAAAAATTTCCCAGGAAATCGTTAAGTTAGAGGAAATAGAGAAAAAAGAAGCGGAACGAAAACCAAAAGAATCTGAAAGGAAATTTGTTGCCTTTGGAGGCGGTGGTGGAACTCGATATGGGCAAGAAATTCGAGACGAGGACATCGTAGAAATCAAGGATATTGTTGGTTATGCTGGGGATGTAACTATAATGGCTCAAGTGTTTGGGACTGAAGAGATTGTTCACAGAAATGGTTCTAGTCAGTATCGTTTGAAACTTACGGATTATAGTGATTCTATAATACTAAGATTATTTGGTAATAATCCTAATTCAAAATTCCAAAACAAACGTAAGAATGAACTAATTGATTTAGTAAAAGGAATTAAGAAAGGGCAATGGCTTAAAATTCATGGAGCTGTAAGTAACGATCCATATTTAAGAGATACAATTATTGAACCTAAGTCTATTGAGGTTGCTCATAAAGAAGAGAAGAAAGATAATTATAGTGGAAGAAAGAGAATAGAGCTAAATACTCATACGAAGATGAGTCAGCTTGAAGGTATTTCTTCAGCAAAAGAATATTTAGCCCGAGCTATAGATTGGGGACATGAAGCCATAGCCTTTACAGATACGTATGGTGTTCAAGCATATCCTGAAATTTGTTTAAGTTCAAAAGGTAAAGATATTAAACCAATCTATGGATTAAATGCATTTATCATGGATGATAGTATTACTGCTACGACAAATCCAAAAGAACTTAAATTAAAAGATGCTACCTATGTCGTATTTGACGTTGAGACTACTGGTCTTTCTGCAGAGCGCGATAGATTAATCGAAATTGCTGCGGTTAAGGTAAAAAATGGAGCTGAAATAGACAGTTTTGAAAGCTATATTAATCCGCAAAGACCAATTTCAGAACTTATTACAAGATTAACTAGTATTACTAATGATGATGTTAAGGATGCCCCACTTGAAAAAGAAGTAATGACTAACTTTTATAATTGGTTAGATAAAGATGACATATTAGTAGCCCATAATGCGAAGTTTGACCTTGGATTTCTAGATACTTGTTTTGAACGACTGGGGTTAGAGAATAAAAACAATGCTAGTATAGATACATTATTCGTCTCTCGTGCTGAAAATAAAGAAGCAAAAAGACACGGTCTTAGCAATTTAGCTAAACTATACAAAGTTCGTTTAGTTCAACACCACAGAGCGATTTACGATACTAAAGCTACTGCAGAAATCTTTGTAAAAATGCTAGATCAACTTTATGAACTTGGTATTGAATATCATAACGAAATTGATGAAAAGATTGACTTAGAGCTTGCGCATAAACGATCAAGAACATTTCCTTGTTCGATTTTAGTTAAGAATGCTAAAGGGCTTAAAGATCTATTCAGATTAGTTTCATATAGTTGTACTAAGTATTTGAACTCTGCTAAACCTACGATTCCACGTAGTTTATTAGCACAATACCGAGAAGATTTATTAATTGGTAGCGGTAATGGTGATAATGAAGTATTTGAAGAATTGCTAAATTCAAAAGAAGCCAAGGTAGAGGATATAATTGAATTTTACGATTATATTGAGATTCAACCAAAGCATCATTATGCTAATTTTATAAGAAATGAAAGAATAGCAGATAATGCTGAATTAGAAGAAATTTTGAAAAAATTAATTCAATTAGCTAAGAAAAAAGAAAAAATTGTTGTAGCGACAGGAGACTGTTATTATTTAGATGAATATCAACATGTTTACAGACAAATACTAAGATTGACTGTGAAAAGCAATCCTGGTGCCCGTGATTTAAAACCGATGGCTACATTCCTTACAACCGAAGAAATGTTGAAAGAATTCTCTTATCTTGATGAACAATTAAGAGAAGAATTAGTTATTGATAATACGCATAAAATTAATGATATGATTGAATTAGTTGTGCCGTTAAAAGATAAGCTTTATACACCGAATATTGAAGGGGCAGCTGATGAAGTTCGTAATTTAAGTTATGATATGGCTCATAAGATTTACGGTGAAGAGCTGCCGGAAATAGTGGAAAAAAGATTAGAGAAGGAACTTGCATCTATTATCGGTAATGGATTTAGTGTGGTTTATTTAATTTCCCATAAACTTGTAAAAAAATCACTAGATGATGGATATCTAGTAGGTTCAAGGGGATCGGTTGGTTCATCACTTGTAGCCACAATGATGGAAATTACAGAGGTTAATCCACTAGCTCCACATTATGTTTGTCCAAAATGTAAATATAGTGAATTCTTCTTAAATGCTGAATATGCATCGGGGTTTGACCTTCCGAATAAAAATTGTCCTCATTGTGATGTTAAAATGACAAAAGATGGGCAAGATATTCCTTTCGAAACATTCTTAGGATTTAATGGAGATAAAGTACCCGATATAGATTTAAACTTCTCTGGTGAATATCAAGCAACAGCTCACAACTTCACGAAAGAAATTTTCGGTGAAGATTACGTATATCGTGCTGGAACTATTTCGACTGTAGCAGAGAAGACGGCTTATTCATTTACTAGAGATTATTATGAGAAGAATGAAATAGAGAAAAGAAGTATAGATATTGAACGTATTGCAGCGGGATGTGAAGGCTCTAAGAGAACTACTGGTCAACACCCTGGAGGTATACTAGTAGTCCCTAATGATATGGATATTTTTGACTTTACTCCATATCAATTCCCAGCTGATGATGAAACGAGTCCATGGCGAACAACTCACTTCGATTTCCACTCTATCCATGATAATATTTTAAAATTTGATATACTTGGACACGATGACCCGACTATGATTAGAAAGTTGCAAGACTTATCAGGTATTGATCCTAAAACAATAGATGTATCAGATCCTGAAGTAATGGGCATTTTCTCAACAGTTGAAGCACTAGGTGTTACTAGAGATCAAGTAGATTCAGCGAGTGGGACGTTTGGTATTCCTGAGTTTGGAACAAACTTTGTTATTCAAATGTTAGATGATACAAAACCAACTACATACTCAGAATTAGTTCAGATATCTGGATTGTCCCACGGGACGGATGTTTGGTTAGGAAATGCGCAAGAATTAATCAAAAATGGTACTTGTGAACTTAAAGATGTAATTGGTTGTCGTGATGACATTATGGTATATTTAATTCATGCTGGATTAGAAGAAGGTTTATCTTTCAAAATAATGGAAAGTGTAAGGAAAGGTAAAGGTTTAACGGAAGACTTTGAAAAAGAGATGATAGATAATAATGTGCCAGAATGGTATATTGATTCATGTAAAAAAATCAAGTATATGTTCCCTAAAGCCCATGCATGTGCATATGTACTTATGGCGCTTCGAATTGCTTGGTTTAAAGTGCATCAACCATTAACATACTACTGTGCTTACTATTCTGTCAGAGCTAGTGATTTTGACATTATTACAGTTGTTAAGGGTGCAGAAACACTAAAAGCAAAAATAAAAGAAATCAAAACTACAGATAAAAATGAATTATCGAATAAAGATAAAGATGCTCTTGTAAGTTATGAAATTGCAAATGAGATGATAGAGAGAGGATTTACATTCTCGAAAGTTGATTTAGAAAAATCAGCAAGTCATGATTACATAATTGAAGGAAATACGTTAATTCCACCGTTTTCGATTGTTCCAGGACTTGGAGATAACGTAGCGAACAAAATTGTTCAAGCGAGAGAAGAAAAAGCTTTTTTATCAATTGAAGACTTCTCAAAACGAGGAAGTGTTTCATCTACGGTAGTAGAATACTTAAGAGAAATGGGAACATTAAAAGGTCTTCCTGAAAAAGCGCAATTATCATTCTTTGATGAATTGTAATTGAGAGAATTATTCAATTAAAGTAGTATAAAGTTAAAGATTATTCTGCAAGATAAATATAAAATTTTCGAAAGTAATTTATTTTCATTCTTGCAGAATAATTTTAATATTTCGTATTAAAATGCTAGTTAATTTCAACATTACCAAAATTTAAAAATAATATTAAATATTTGTTTAAATCTAGTTTTATTTTTTAAGTATAGAAAAGGTATACTTCCTTAATGAAATAAATTTTAAAAATATTTATTCAAACTTTATTTATTTTTAAATTTGTGGTAGTATTATATGTGATATAAAATGTAAATATAGAGATGGAGGAAACAACTTGGAAAAGATAGTCGTTAAAGGTGGAACACCTTTAATAGGAGAAGTACAAGTTTCTGGTGCGAAGAATGCAGCTTTACCAATTTTAGCTGCAGGTTTATTAGCAACAGAGGGTACAAGTAAATTTTATAATGTTCCTAAGTTATCAGATATTAAGACAATAGGATTATTATTTGAAAGTCTAGGAGTAAAGGTAGATTATAGACCAGAAGAAAATACTTTAGAAATGGATGCAAGAAAACCTTTACTAACAGAGGCTTCATTTGAATTCGTTAGTAAAATGCGTGCTTCATTTTTAGTTTTAGGACCAATGTTAGCACGTGAAGGAAGTGCAAAAGTAGCGATGCCTGGAGGGTGTTCAATTGGAAGTAGACCTATTGATCAACACTTAAAAGGGTTTGAAGCACTAGGAGCTACAATTATTCAAGATGCTGGTTTTGTTGAGGCAAGAGCAGAAAAAGAATTAGAAGGAACAACGATTTTCTTCGATTTCCCAAGTGTGGGTGGTACTCAAAACGTTGTTATGGCAAGCTGTTTAGCAAAAGGAAAAACTACTATTGTTAATGCAGCTCAAGAGCCAGAAATTGAGGATATGATTAACTTCCTAATTAAAATGGGAGCTAAGATTGAAGGTAAAGGAACTTCTGTTTTAGTTATTGAAGGAGTAGAAAAATTAGTAGGTACTGAGTACACAGTTATGCCTGACCGTGTAGAAGCTGCTACATACATGATTGCAGCAGCAGCAACAAAAGGCGATGTGCTAGTTAAAGGTGCGCCTTATAAAGATAATGTTGCCTTAGTAAGTAAGATGCGTGAAATGGGCGTTAACATAGAAGTAGTTGATGAAACGTCTATGCGTGTAAGTAATAAACTAGAAAGTTTAAGACCGGTAGATGTTAAGACGTTACCTCACCCAGGATTCTTAACAGATATGCAGTCTATTATGTGTGTATTAACATTATTGGCTGATGGTACTAGTACTATTACTGAGACTGTTTTTGAAAATAGATTTATGCATGTTGAAGAGTTACGCAGAATGAATGCGAAGATTAGAATTGAAGGTAGAAGTTCACTAATCGAAGGATTACCTCATTTAGAAGGAACTACTGTTAAAGCAACGGATTTACGTTCTGGAGCAGCTCTTGTCATCGCTGGTTTAATGGCTACAGGAACTACTAAAGTTATTGATATTTACCACATTGATAGAGGGTATGTAGACATCGAAGAAAAAATGAGAAAACTAGGTGCAGATATTCAAAGAATAGATGAGTAGGAACTAATTATGAAATCAAATGATAAATTAGTAAGATATTTGCGAAACATAGCCTTAATGATCATTATATTTTATATTGGATTGTTATTAGGGTATACTATATTAGGTAAGGGCAGTCTTTTCGATGCTTTAAGTTTAAAGCCGATAAGACATATTAAAGACATTATATATAATTAGGAGGAAATGAAGATGGCAAATGATTTATTTGTAGAACTTCAACAAAAATTAGAAGGGAAAATGTACGTATTGTACTACCAGAAGCATATGATGAGCGTGTATTAGAAGCGGCTGTTAAATTAGGCGCTACTAGTTATGTTAAACCTGTGTTAGTTGGGAAAAAAGAAAAAGTAGAAGAGATCGCTAAAGGATTATCTTTAGATGCTTCTAACTTAGAAGTTATTGATCACGAAAACTACGAAAAATTAGAAGAATTAGTAGCTAAGTTTGTAGACGTCGTGCAGGAAAAGTAACTGAAGAAAAAGCTCGTGAATTATTAAAAGATGTTAACTACTTCGGAACTATGTTAGTATATACTGGTGAAGTAGAAGGATTAGTATCTGGAGCAATTCACTCTACTGGAGATACTGTTCGTCCAGCATTACAAATTATTAAAACTAAACCAGGTACAAAACGTACAAGTGGTGCATTCATCATGAGTAAAGAAGACAAACGTTATGTATTTGCTGACTGTGCGATTAACCCAACATTAGATGCAGAAGGTCTAGCTGAAATCGCTATTGAAAGTGCAAAAACAGCTAAAAGCTTTAACGTTGATCCAAAAGTAGCAATGTTAAGTTTCTCTACTTTAGGTTCAGCTGTTACTGAAGATACTACAAAAGTGGCAGAAGCTACTAAGTTAGTTAAAGAAAATGCACCTGAATTAGCGGTAGAAGGTGAATTACAATTCGATGCTGCAGTTGTACCATCAGTTGCTAAATTAAAAGCTCCTAATTCAAAAGTACAAGGGGATGCTAATGTATTTGTATTCCCAAGTTTAGAAGCTGGTAATATTGGATACAAAATTGCACAACGTCTAGGTGGATTTGAAGCTGTAGGACCAATCTTACAAGGATTAAACGCTCCTGTAAATGACCTATCTCGTGGATGTAATGCAGAAGATGTATACAAACTTTCATTAATTACAGCTGTTCAAGCTTTAGAAAAATAAGAATCTAATCTAAAAGAGGTTAACTTCGGTTAATCTCTTTTTTAGTGTTCTTAATTAAATTTCAAGCATATTTACAAGAAGAATTAGGATGGGAGTGACTCAAAAATCGTGTTTCATAGAAATCGATTTTGTCGAGTCACCCCCGCAAAGTTATTAGATATCTAAAAAGCTTTTATAAAGCGAATTTAGATATCAATAAACCACTGCGTCTAAGAGTTTTCTTGTAAACTTTTTTAAAATTTAGTACTTTTGGGTTATTCCCTTTAATGGATAAATTATATAAATTTTACAGTTACTAAAATGTAATTGTCTGGCGTGTATATAATAGTGTTGTGTCTATTTGAATATTTTATGTGTACTAGTCTTTATAATTGCATTTATACCAACTTTTATGGTATCATAATATGATGTATAAATATGGAGGTAAACATGGTTGCGATAGAATCAAAAGATGATTTATATGTTATAGATTTACTAGAAGATTTTGATGAATTTTATTTAGAATTAGAAAAATATGCCGAAGAAAATAGAGTACCTATTATAGATAAAATAGGGATAAGATTTTTAATTCAGATGCTTAAAGTAAAAAAAGCTAAGAATTTATTAGAAATAGGAACGGCAATCGGATATACATCTATTAAATTAGCCGAAAAAATAGGATGTAATGTCACAACTATTGAGCGTGATGATAAGATGTATAACCAAGCAAAAAACAACATAGAAAAGAGAAATCTAACTAATAAAATAACATTACTTCATGCTGATGCATTAGAACTTCAAGATGAAGTAGTGGCAAATGCCCCATATGATGTAGTATTTATCGATGGTGCTAAGAGTCAAAGTAGAAAGTTTTTTGAATTATATGAACCATATTTTGCTGAGGATGTTGTAGTTATTACGGACAATGTGCTATTCAAAGGGATGGTTGCCGATCCAAGTATTATTAAACACAGTAGAGATTTAAAACAACTTTCTAGAAAAATTAATAATTACAATGAATGGTTATTAAAACATGAAAACTATGAAAGTGTAATACTACCATTGGAGATGGGATAACTATAACAACAAGAAAATAAAATTATAGAACTGTGAAGTTAGTATATTTTATTAAGAGAGGATAAAAAATGACAGTAGAGTTAGTTGTAACACCGAAAAGTATTGATCATATTTATGAACTGATAAATGTAGGAGCTGATAGTTTCGTTATCGGTGAAGAAAAATATGGATTACGTCTTGCTGGTGAATTTAAGAGAGACGAATTAAAAAAAGCTATTGAGATTATACACCAAGCAGGGAAAAAAGCATATGTTAGTGTAAATGCAATATTTCATAATGAGCATATAGATGACCTAGTTGATTATTTACATTATTTATCAACACTAAATGTAGATGCTCTAATATATGGAGAACCAACAATTATAACAATTTTAAGAGAAGAAAATCTTGATTTTAAACTTCAATGGGATCCACATACATTAGCTACGAATTCTTTCTCATGTAATTATTGGGGGAAACGTGGAGCTTATAGAACATGTCTTTCAAAAGAATTAACTATTGATGAAATTCTTGAAATTACAGAAAAAAGTGAATATGAGATTGAAGTACAAGTTCAGGGAATGCTTTGTATGTTCCAATCTGTAAGGAAATTGGTGGATAATTATTTTATGTATAGTGGTAAAGAGAAATATATTGAAGAATATAGTAATTCTAAGAAACTATTCCTATACAGTCAAGATAGAAATGAACGCTATCCAATTTTTGAGGATTCGAATGGGACACACATCATGAGTGCAAATGATATCTGTGCGATAGAAGAATTAGATCGTCTAATAGAAGCAGGGGTAACTGCATTTAAGATTGAAGGTGTTTTAAAAGATGAAGATTACATTACTGAGGTTGTAACTATTTATCGTGATGCTATTGATCTTTATTATGAAGACAAAGAAGCATACGAAGATGAAAAACAAGATTTCTATAACGATATAGAAAGAATTAAACCAAAATATAGAGAAGTAGACTTAGGGTTCTTCTATAAGAAAACTATGTACTAGTATATTAATGAATTTTATAAAAGGGCAAGGTTTCCTATATAAAACCTAATAATAAAGACAAGGAGGATGGGTCATACTTGAATGTGACCTTAACTTATGGCGATACCAAATATTTCAGAAATTAGAGACGGTAAGAGAGTAATAACGAAAAAACCTGAATTACTGCTTCCAGCAGGGAATTTAGAGAAATTAAAAATAGCTATTCATTATGGAGCAGATGCTGTGTTCTTAGGAGGACAAGAGTTTGGGCTTCGTAGTAATGCAGATAACTTCACAATTGAAGAGATTAAAGAAGGTTGTGAATTTGCAGCAAAATATGGAGCTGATATTTATGTTACAGCGAACATTATTGCGCACGATGAGAACTTTGAAGGATTAGATGAATTCTTAATGGCACTTCAAGATGCAGGAGTAAGAGGAATTATCGTAGCGGATCCATATATCATTGAAAGATGTAAAACTGTAGCTCCAAAAGTAGAGGTACATATCAGTACACAACAATCTATTTCAAACTATAAGGAAGTTAGATATTGGGAAAGCGAAGGAGTACACCGTGTAGTACTAGCTCGTGAAACAGGATATGAAGAAATTAAAGAAATTCGTGAAAAAACAGATGTCGAGATTGAGATGTTTGTTCACGGTGCAATGTGTATAGCATATTCTGGACGTTGTACATTAAGTAACTACATGACTGCTCGTGATAGTAACCGTGGAGGTTGCTGTCAATCATGTCGTTGGAATTATGACCTATATGAAGAAGGAACTGATGAAGATACTAAATTATTCGATGAAGGTGCAAATCCTTATGCAATGAGTCCTAAAGATTTAACATTAATTGAAGCAGTACCAGAGATTATTGAATTAGGTATTGATTCGTTAAAAGTTGAAGGTCGTATGAAATCTATTCACTATGTAGCAACAGTTGCAAGTGTATATAGAAAACTAATCGATGATTATTGTGCTGATCCAGATAACTTTGAAATGACATCGGAATATAAATTAGAACTATATAAATGTGCTAACCGTGATACTGCGATGTCATTCTTCTATGAGATTCCTAAGTATTCTGAACAAATGTTTGGAAACGAGGGTGGTAAGAAAACAAATTATGACTTCGTTGGACAAGTTCTTCACTATGATGAAGAAACTCAAATTGCAACAATTCAACAACGTAACTTCTTTAAAACTGGACAAGAAGTTGAATTCTTTGGACCAGAGATCGATACATTTAGACAAGTTATCGGAGAAATTTATGATGAAGATGGTGAATTACTAGATGCAGCAAGACATCCACTTCAAATTATTAGAACAAAATTAGACTCTAGAGTATTTAAAAGCAATATGATGCGAAAGGAAATGGGACGCTAATGGCTACAGATAGACCAAAAATTATCGGTATTGTTGGAGGAAGCGGTAGTGGTAAAACTACTGTTACTAAAAGAATTATAGACGAGTTAACTCAAGATAAAGTTGCCTTAATTGAGCAAGACTATTATTATAAAGATCAAAGCCATATGACAATGGATGAGAGAGTTAAGACGAATTACGATCACCCGAGTGCATTTGATAATGAGTTACTGTATAATCATTTATTAGAATTAATCGATGGAAAAGCTGTTGAATTACCAGTATATGATTATGTAAATCATACTCGTAGTAAAGAACAAAAACATCAAGAACCTAAAGATGTAATTATTATCGAAGGTATGTTTGGTCTTTATTCAGAGAAATTACGTGAATTAATGGATATTAAGATTTTTGTTGATACACCGAGTGATCTACGTATTTTACGAAGATTATTACGTGATATTAATGAGCGTGGAAGAACTGTAGAATCAGTTATTAATCAATACTTAGTGTCAGTTAGACCGATGCATGAAAAATATATTAAACCAACTAAACAATATGCTGATATTATTGTTCCCGATGGTGGATATAATGATATAGCGATTGATATTTTAATAACAAAAATCAAATCGCTACTAGCAAAATAATAAAAAAAAAGATATAATATAGAGTAGACTAAAAAAAGGAGTATCACTATGGCTTTAGAAGAAAAATTAGAATATCAAATGACCCAAGAAGGTTATGACAAACTTGTTGAAGAATTAGAACACTATAAAAAAGTAAAACGTCCAGAAGTAATTGAAAAAATTAAAATTGCACGTAGTTTCGGGGACTTATCTGAGAACTCTGAGTACGATGCAGCAAAAGATGAACAAGGATTCATCGAGCAAAGAATTTTAGAGATGGAACAAATGATTCGTTATGCTGTTATTATCGAATTAGATGAGAAATCAAGCACAATTCGTTTAGGTAACAAAGTAACTTATCAAGAACTACCAGACGGGTTAACAGAAAACTTACAAAATCGTAGGTAGTGCTGAGGCTAATCCATTTGAATACAAATTTCAAATGAATCTCCAGTGGCACAAGCTTTATTAGGAAAAGAAGTTGGAGATATTGCGAAAGTTTCATTACCAACAGGGCCAGAAGATTCAATGGATATCAAAATTCTAGCGGTAGAATAGTATTATGATAGCATTAATCGGTGCAATGCCAGAAGAAGTGGCTATAATAAAAGAAAAAATAGAAAATTTACAAGAGAAAAAAATAGCACATGTAACGTTTTATGAAGGTAAATATGAAGGACGCGATATTGTTCTTATGTTAAGTTTACCAGGGAAGGTGAATGCTGCTATTGCTACAACTCTATTATTAGATCACTATAAACCAGAATATGTGATTAATATAGGAACATGTGGTGCCTTACAAGGTGATATGGAAATTGGGGACATGATCGTTGCTACAGAAGTAAGACATTTTGATGTCGATGCAACAGAGTTTGGCTATGAAATTGGTCAAGTACCACAAATGCCACCAGCGTATAAGAGTGATGAAGAGTTGCAAAAACTAGCTTCAGAAATAAGTTTACCAGATCATAATATTCATTTTGGTTTAGTGGGTACATCAGACTCATTTATCTCTAATAAAGAGTTGAAAAAAGGAATATTGAAAAACTTTCCTAATATGCAAGTAGTTGAAATGGAAGCAGCAGCGATTGCTCAAACTTGTTACCAATTTGGAACAAAATTTATAGTTTGCCGTAGTGTAAGTGATAAAGCAGAAGAAGGAACTCGAGTTACTTTTGATGAATTCTTACAAATAGCTGCAGTAAATTCATCTATATTAACTACAGAACTAATAAAAAAAACTTTAAAATTAATTATAAATCAGCAAAGGAGAGCAAAAAGCTTTTCTTTGCTGTAATATTTATGTGAAGTAGGAGGGAAAGTATGATAACTATATTATCGAAATTATTTTTAATATTAACATCTGAAAAACTTCCGAGTTATACATTGAAATCAATAAAAAGTGGAGGATATACAAAAGAAGAATTAGATATAATCTGTAAAATTGTGAAAGATGATTATACAAGATATAAAAAAGGTTTTAAAGTAGCAGTAGTAATGGTATTTTTTACAACTACACTCATATTATTCCTCGGATTATATCAAAGAGCCCCTGGAGCGTTTTTAATTGATATGTTGATTTTGTATATTGTGATATTTACATTGATATTTATGTTGATTTATGTACAAAAAGTCAATAAAATTCGAAAAACATTTTTAAAAGCGGTGAAAAAAGGTTATCCAGAATTATATAATGAATATGAAGATAAGTTACATGAATATGAAGATTAAAAAATATTATAGTCATAATTTTATGTAATTAATTGTATTGAAAAAAAAGTTATAAAATGTTAATATAAAGTAGATAAATATTATATAAGGAAAAGAAAATGAAAAATATTACTGAAAGAAGATCCTTTAATTATTTGAAGAACTTAGTTCAGATAAGTTTGGGATTATTGATATTTTATTTAATTTTTTCCTATTTTAAAAAAGAGATAGTTAGTTTAGACTTCAAAAAAATACATCATCTCACTCTAACTATAGGAGAGGTGAAATTTTTAGTGGTTTTATTAAGTGGCCTATTAGGTATAAGTATTTTATGCTTATATGATTATTTTGTTCTAAAGGCTATTAATTTAACGAAAAATATGTCTTCATTCCGTATTTTTAAAATTAGTTTTATGACTAACACATTAAATATGGTACTAGGTTTTGGTGGCTTTATTGGTGCCGGACTTAGATATTATATGTACAAACCATATACAAAAAACGGAAAAACATTAGTTACTGCAATAGGGATGATTCTTATTTCTATGCTTTCTGGAATCAGTCTATTGTCAATTTTTGTAGTATTAAATGTCTTTCCAGGACAAGCGTTATATGCTAATAATAAAATCTTTTATTATTCATTAATATTGATGTCTTTATTTTTACCATTATATCTATTTTTTAATTTGAGAAAACCAAGAATTAGAACGGATAGATACTTAAGTGTTAAATTGACAGTAATTTCTTTTTTAGAATGGGTATTTGCAGCCCTTATTATTCTTATGATTCTTTATTTTTATACGGGAGATTTAGTAGCTGATAAGGAATTACAGATAATGGGAGTTATAATAGTAGCATCAATAGTAGGCTTATTAACTATGATTCCAGGAGGATTAGGTACTTTTGATACTTTAGTTCTTATCGGACTTAAAAATTTGGGTATAAATCCAGAAATTATAGGTGCGACAATTATAATATACAGATTGTCATATTATGTTGTTCCGTTTACTATTGGATGTTTTATGTTCCTAACTGAAGGAATTAGAATGATAAAAGATAAATTTAAGAGAGGAGAAAAGTTATGATTACGACGATAATTTATGCGATAGTTGCCTATTTTATTGGAAATGTTATGGGTGGAAAATTATTAGAAAAGATCTATAAAGAAGAATTTACTAATAAAGGCTCTGGTAATGTTGGGGCAAGAAATGCAGGACGTGTTTTAGGTCCTAGATCGTTTTTATTTGTTCTAGCAGTAGATTTTTTCAAAGGATTTTTTGTGAGTTATATTACTGAAAATATTAGATGTTGATCCAAAAATTATATATATCTGTATAGTATTAGTATTATTAGGTCACATAAAACCTATTATCTTTAAGTTTAAAAGGTGGTAAGGGGGGTTGCGACATTTCTTTGGTTGTTTTAGCAGCATTATCATAAATTTATTCTTAATCTTAATACTTTGTACATTAGTTATAGC
>CAKMQF010000093.1 GCA_927911745.1 uncultured Gemella sp. | reverse complement strand
GTTGGAGATACTACTGACATAGTTCAAAAAGAGATGTATACTTTCCAAGATAAAAGGAAATAGATCTTTAACACTAAGACCTGAGGGAACTGCTGGAACAGTTCGTTCGTATATAGAAAATAAATTATTCGCTAAAACAATACAACCACAAAAACTATACTATGTAGGTCCGATGTTTAGATATGAAAGAAAACAAAAAGGGCGTTATCGTCAATTCGTTCAATATGGAGTTGAGGTTATTGGTGAAGAAAGTCCAAAAATCGATGCAGAGGTAATAAGCTTAGCGTATAATATTTACAGAATGTTTGGTATAGAAAATATCAAAGTGAGTATTAACTCTTTAGGGAATCCTGAAGAAAGACAAGCTTATAATGAAGCATTAGTAAAACATTTTGAACCTAGAATAAATGAGTTTTGTGAAGATTGTAATAATCGACTTTACAAAAACCCTATGAGAATTTTAGATTGTAAAGTTGATGCAGGACATGAACTTATTAAATCAGCACCAAAATTATTAGATTACTTAGGTGAAGAATCAAAACAATATTTTGCCGAAGTACTAAAACACTTAGATGCATTAGGTGTAAAATATGAAATAGATCATAATTTAGTTCGTGGATTAGATTACTATACTCATACTGCATTTGAGATTATGATAGATAATCCAGAAGTGGAGCTAAAAACTCTATGTGGTGGTGGTCGTTATAATGGTTTAATTAAATTGTTAGATGGACCGGAAGATAAAAAAGGTATTGGTTTTGCTCTAAGTATTGAAAGATTATTATTAGCACTTGAAAGTGAAAATATTGAATTACCTATAGATGATACAATCGATGTGTTTGTAGTTGCTATGGGTGAAGAAGCTTCAAATGCTGGAGTTAAACTAACTAATGATTTAAGATTAGCTGGATATAGCGTACAAAATGATTATTTTGATAAAAAAATGAAAGCTCAAATGAAGATTGCTGATAGATATAATGCAAAATATTCTATAATAATTGGACAAAGTGAACTGGAGAGTGGAACGCTTGTCGTAAAAGATATGAAATCATTTGAACAAGAAACAATTAAGTTAGAAAACATAGTTGATTATTTACAAGAGAAAGTGAGAGGAGAAAAATAATGAGCGCATACGGAAGAACGGAATACGCTGGTCGTATAGATGAAAAATATGTTGGGAAGAAAGTAACATTAAAAGGTTGGGTTAGTAAACGTCGTGATCTGGGTAACTTAATCTTTATTGATGTAAGAGACAGAATGGGTGTAATTCAATGTGTATTTTCAGGAGAAAAGAATGCTGAACTTCATGAATTAGCAGGAACTTTAAGAAACGAATTCGTAGTTTCTATAGAAGGAGAAGTAGTATTAAGAAATGAATCTACAGTAAATGAGAAAATTGCTTCTGGTAAAGTAGAAGTTATTGCTGATAAATTAGAAATCTTATCTAAAGCAAAAACATTACCATTCGTATTAGACGATGCAAGTTTATCAAGTGAAGAGCTACGTCTTAAATACCGTTACTTAGACTTAAGAAGAACAGAACTTGCAGAAGTATTACACTTACGTTCAAAAATCACTAAAGCAACTAGAGATTATCTAGACAACAACATGTTTGTTGATGTTGAAACACCAATTTTAACTAAGTCTACTCCAGAAGGAGCGCGTGACTACTTAGTACCAAGTAGGGTGCACCCAGGTGAATTCTATGCATTACCACAATCACCACAATTATTTAAACAATTATTAATGGTTGCTGGATTTGACAGATACTATCAAGTAGCTCGTTGCTTCCGTGATGAAGACTTACGTGCAGACAGACAACCAGACTTTACTCAAATTGATATGGAAATGAGCTTTATGTCACAAGAAGAAATTCTTACAATGATAGAAGGTTTAATTGCACATGTAATGAAAGAAGTAAAAGGAATTGATGTAGTATTACCATTCCCACGTCTTGACTATGAAGAAGCAATGGAAAGATTTGGTAGTGATAAACCAGATACTCGTTTCGGAATGGAATTAAAAGATGTTAGTGATCTTGTGAAGAACTTAGACTTCAAAGTGTTCTCAAATGCAGTAGAACAAGGTGGAGCAGTAAAATGTATCGTAGCTAAAGGATGTGCAGAGCAATATTCTCGTAAAGATATTGACGCTTTAGGTAAATATGTTGCAAACTATGGAGCTAAAGGATTAGCATGGGTTAAAGTAACAGAAGAAGGACTAAATGGAGCAATTGCTAAATTCTTTACTGATGAAGTAGCTCAAGAATTAGTAGCTCGTGTAGATGCAGAAGTTGGAGACATTATTCTATTTGCTGCAGACAGTAAGAAAGTATGTTACGCATCATTAGGTGCATTACGTCAAAAATTAGCAGCTGATTTAGACTTAATTGATAAAGATAAATACAATTATCTATGGGTAGTAAATTGGCCATTATTAGAATATGATGAAGAAAAAGGTCGTTACAGTGCAGCCCACCACCCATTCACAATGCCAAAAGTAGAAGATGTCGAACTATTAGAGACAGCACCAGAAAAAGCATATGCACAAGCTTATGATATAGTACTTAATGGATATGAGTTAGGTGGAGGAAGTATTCGTATTTACGATAAAGAAGTGCAATCTTCTATGTTCAAAGCGTTAGGATTCACTCAAGAACAAGCTCAAGAACAATTTGGATTCTTATTAGATGCATTTGAATATGGAGTACCACCTCACGGAGGATGTGCATTAGGATTAGATAGATTCGTTATGTTATTAGCTGGACGCGATAACTTACGTGATACAATTGCATTCCCTAAAACTGCGAATGCAGCAGATCCAATGACTCAAGCTCCATCACCAGTAGATTTAGAGCAGTTATTAGAATTAAATATTTCATTACTAAGAAAATAAATCAAATAGTGATAAAATACATATCTGAGGAAGAGTTAATCTCTTCCTCAGATTTTTT
>CAKMQF010000092.1 GCA_927911745.1 uncultured Gemella sp. | reverse complement strand
TTTTTTATATTACTTTCTCGTCACTTTACATAATTTCACCTTCAGATATTTTCTTATCTATTATATGAAAAAAACAAAAAATTAGTTCTGTAATATGACCTACTTCAATATTCGAGAAACATTTTCTCTCATCAAAGAAATCATACATTACAAAACTAACTTTCTATATTTTCTATTAAGTTTTTCTTTATTTATTTACAACATTCGCAGATGTTCCTGTTGCAACTACTTCAACAGCCGCTTCTAATCCGCCTTCTACAAGGTTTTGAATTGCAGTTTCTGTATAAAAAGCTGTATGTGGAGTATAGATTACATCATCACGATCTATCAGAGTTTGTAGTAATTCATCATCAAACTCTTTTCCTTCAAAGTTTTTTAGGAACATATTTACCTTCATTTTCATAAACATCTAACCCTGCTCCAAGAAGTTTTCCACTATCTAAAGCACGTAATACAGCCTTTGTATCAACTAACATACCGCGAGCAGCATTTAGCAAGATTGAATTATCTTTCATCTTAGCAAGAAATTCATCATTTACCATGTGATTATATTCTTTAATAGCTGGCATATGAATAGTAATAATATCGGAATTTATAATTAGTTCATCCAAATTCTCAACATAGTCTAGAACTTCTTTTGCCGCTTCATTTTGATACACATCATAACCTAAAACTTTAGATCCTAAAGCACTGAATAATCGAGCAGCTTGAGTACCGATTCTTCCAGTACCTATAACACCTACTGTTAAAGTTCTAAGTTCACGTGATAATATTCCTGGATTCCAAGAAAAATTATGTTTTTCTATATTGCGTTGAATTTTATTTGTATTTCTACTAATACGTAATGCAGAAGTTAGTACATGCTCAGCAATAGCATTTGGTGAGTATGATGGTACATTCGTCATTTTAATTCCAAACTCAGACATTAACTCTAAATCATAAATATCAAAACCAGCTGAACGAGTCGCAAAAACTTTGACTCCTTGTTCTTTAGCATATTCATATACATCACGCTCAAAAGGTTTGTTTTGAGCTAGAACTACACCTTCTTTACCTTCTAGCAAATGTTTGTTAGCTGATGTAAGTTCTTCTGTATAAACATCAATTTCAACCTCAGGGTGAGCATTTCTCCAACTTTCTAATGCACTTTTTTCATCTTCTCTTAAATTAAAAAATACTAATTTCATATCTTTTCCTCCTTAGACAAAGTACTAGTTCAACTGTATTCTAGTAAACTTCTAATAAAATCAATATAACTAATTTTACCATAAAAATTAATTTACTAAAACTATTTTATTTCACTTTTCAAAAATTTTCTTTATAATTTCAAACAATTCGATATTATTTTCCGCTATTTTATAAATTTTAACATTCTCCGGCGATTTTCTCTTATAACGATTTATCCAAATGGCTTTCCAGCCTGTATTATTCGCTCCAATTATATCATTTTCCAACGAATCTCCTATATAATATAGAGAATCATTAGGAAGCTGTAGTTTTTCTTGCATGATTTCAAATATCCTAACATCTGGTTTATTTATACTATAATCACCTGAGACAATGATATTCTCTTTATCAATCCATCTTTCAACACCTAATGCTTTTATCTTAGACCATTGGTGTTCACTTGGTCCATTAGTAATTATTCCAAGCTTTACATTACTCTCTTTCGCTAGTTCTAAAATACTTATAGTTATATTAGACATTTGTAATTTTTGTTGATTCTTTTTATATTCTTTCTGCATATCAAGAGCTTGTTCATCGGTTAGGGTAACACCTAAGTCTTTCGCCGCTTCTTGAATTCTATAAATATGATATTCATCCATAGTCATCTCACCATTTCGAGAAGCTTCAAATTTCACATCACTATAATGTCGACTCAAAAGATAAAATTGTTCCATATCAATATCCATGTCGAATAGACTCTTATATGCATTTTCAAATGGAACTATCTGTTCATATAACGTATCATCCACATCAAAAACAAGACCAATCATTTCATTCTCCTTATATTAAAATCAACTCAATATCACCATAATTATTTCGCTAAATCCAATGAGTCAGGCGCTTTAATTATTAATTGAGTTGATTACAAAAATTATTTCATTAGTTTTTCTATTTTATTTTTTGCTTCTTCTAGCGTTTCACTATTTTCTAACTTCTCTAAAACTAACTTTAGAAGTATTTCTTTATAATCCATAAACTGTTCGTCTGTCATGCCTTCTACATTCTTTATATTATCCATACTATTCTCCATTTCGATACATATTATATTGTTATTTACTATTATATCATATCAATAATTTTATTACTAACATCTAATAATTTAATAACCTCTCCTAAATTCTCAACTATTTTATAAGCTTTTTCTTTGCAAACTTCATCCGGTTCAAACATATCTGGAACCATAATAACTTTAGCACCTGCTGTACTTCCTGCAATTACACCAGCCTTAGAATCTTCAAGAACTAAACATTCTTCAGGTTTTACACCTAAACGCTCTGCAGCTAATAAAAACACATCTGGTGCTGGTTTACCATTTTTCACCTCTGCTCCACTAGCGAGCTCATCTATATATTTGGCAAGACAAGTTTTTTCCATATTGTTTGTTATATGATTCATATTAGAAGATGAAGCTACCGCTACTTTATAATTATTATCTTTTAGATATATTAACAATTCCTCTATAAATGGCATTTTCTTAGGACCTGTCGTAAACAATATATCCTCTATATATTCATAATGATCATCAACTAATTGCTTTCCACTAACATCAGAATCCTTAAAATAATTTTCCCAAAATTCATAAATACTCTTTGTAGTAAAACCTAATACCAAGAGAGTTTCTTCTCTAGTCATTTCATAACCTTGCTTTTTCGCACTATAAATAAATGCTTCTGTAGCCAAACTTTCGGTATCTACCATTAATCCATCCATATCAAATAGTACTGCTTTTATACTCATGTTTATAACCTTCACTTTTTTATCTAAATTTTTACTTTATAACCTTTAAATTATTATATCATACTTAGTATTTCATAGGAAAATGTTTCTTTACAAGTATTGTTGTTCTAAGATAATAAAAATATAATTGTAGATATTCGATATCCACGTTAATAAATATTAAAATATAACATTACTTTTAAAATCAATATATTAGGTACATTAAAATAAAAAAATAACAACAATAGTTTACTTTTTATTTCACTTTTTATTTGAAAAAATTTTATTTTTAGTATATTATATATAGACGTGGTTAAACTACAATCATTTAATACAAAATCAAAGAGGTTAAATTTATGAAAACAGCTTTTGTGTGCGATTCAGCATTACAAATTAATAAAAATTTTGCAAATAACAATCCAATTACTGTTATCCCGGTAGAGGTTCGTCTTGATGATGAGATTTTTGAGGATAATGTAACTATAACTCCTGATGAATTTTACGAAAGAATACACAACGGACAAAAGCCTAGCACAAGCCAACCTGCAGTAGGTAAAATTTTAAGCGTTTATGAAGATTTAAAACAACAAGGAGTAGAGCGTATCGTTGCCTTTAGCGTTTCTTCTAAACTGTCTGGAACATATTCTTCTTTCGTTCAAGCTAAAGAACTTATCGATGGTGTAGAAATCAAGATAATCGATACTCTTCAAATAGCAAGAATGGTAGGAATAGCTATCGAAAAAATTATTAAAGAATTTGAGGCAGGAAGTCTAACATTCGAAAATATAGAAAATAGATACTTAGAACTCTCACAGCAACACAATGTTCTTGTAACAGTCGAAACTATGCAATATTTATATGCAGGAGGTAGACTTACTAAAGCTCAGTTCGTTCTATCAAACCTACTAAATATTCTTCCTATTATCACTATTAAAGACGGTCTTCTTTCAGTGAGCGGTAAACATAGAGGAATGAACAAAGTTCTTTCGAAAATGTGTGAAGAAATAAAAGAAAAAAATCCAAAAAGTTTATTTGTTCTTTATACAACAGATGAATTATTAGAAAAAGCAATGACATCTATCAAGAAAACTTTTGGCAATATCGAAGTTGAAACAGAAATCGTTTCTCCCGTAATTGGATCTCATGCAGGACCTAAAGCTATCGCAATAGGCTATTTAGGTTACGACAAATAAAAAACAAAAATACCTTAGAATTAGGATTATAACTAATTCTAAGGTATTTATTTATTAGGATTAGCTCCAAATCACGATGTCAAAATAACCAAATTTGTCAAATCAATCCCAATTTTTGCTAATCTATTTTATAATTTGTTCCTTCTAATGCAGCTTGAAGATCTTCTTTTGATACTTCTCCTTCAACTACGACAGTTTTTTCTTGAATATTAACTTCTATATTATCAACATTATCTAATTTTGATAATCTTTCTTTAACAGCAGCAACACAACCACCACATTTTACACCTTCAATACTATATTCATTTTTCATGATTAATCCTTCTTTCTTTTTATTAATTTAATTTTACTCTTTTTAATCTTAAAGCATTTAGAACTACAGATATAGAACTAAAACTCATTGCAGCTCCTGCCAACATTGGATTTAACAACGGTCCTCCGAATATATAGAATACTCCCATCGCAAAAGGAATACCTATAACATTATAGAAGAATGCCCAGAATAGATTTTCTTTAATATTTGTTATAGTTTTTTTACTTAAAACTATAGCATTAACAACAGAATTTAAGTCAGGTTTCATTAACACTATATCTGCTGCATCGATTGCTACATCAGTTCCTGTTCCTACTGCTATTCCGACTTCTGCTTGTACTAGTGCTGGTGCATCATTAATACCATCACCAACCATTGCTACCTTTTTACCTTGAGCTTGAAGTTTTTTGATTTCATTTGCTTTATCTTCTGGTAAAACTTCACTAACAACTTTGTCTATCGATAATTGTTCTGCAATTACCTCAGCAGTTTTTTTATTGTCACCAGTCAACATAACTACCTCTAACCCTAAGCTATGTAATCTTTCAACAGTTTCTAAACTACTTGCTTTTATTTGATCGGCAACAGCTATAATTCCAGATAGTTCAGAGTCTACAGCTATGAATAATGGTGTTTTCCCTTCTGAAGCAAATTTTCCTGCTTTTTCAACTGAATCTTTTGTAACAATATTATTTTCCAACATTAGTTTTTCATTACCGATAAGTACTGACTTCCCATCAACCATTGATGAAATACCTAATCCTGTTAATGAACTAAAATCTTTAACTTCTAACAGCTCTAAATTTCTATTTTTAGCTTCATCTACTATAGCTAGACCTAATGGGTGTTCTGAAAGATATTCTACACTCGCTGCAAGTTGCAAGAGAACTTCTTCAGATAAATTATTAAATGTCATTATATCAGTTACTGAAATTTTACCTTCTGTCAATGTTCCAGTTTTATCAAAAACAACAGTATCAACTTCTTTAGCTAACTGCAAAGCTTCTGAACTTTTTATTAAAATACCGTGTTCAGCTCCCTTACCTGTACCTACCATTATAGCTGTCGGTGTAGCTAAACCTAAGGCACAAGGACAAGCAATAACAAGCACTGCGATAATAATTTTTAGAGAAAAACTCCAAGATGCATCTCCAACAAAGTACCATAAAATTCCAGCTATTAGTGCTAAAACAATAACAATAGGAACAAATACTCCTGAAATTTTATCAGCAAGTTTTGCGATCGGAGCTTTAGAATTTTGAGCATCTTCAACAAGTTTAATAATCTGTGATAAAGTAGTGTCTTTACCCACTTTAGTAACTTTCATTTTAAAAACACCTGTTTTATTAATACTAGCTCCAACAACTTTACTATTAATATCTTTTTCTACTGGGATACTTTCCCCTGTTAACATCGATTCATCTACAGTCGAACGACCTTCAATCACGACTCCATCAAGAGGTACTTTTTCACCAGGACGAACAAGTAGTATATCACCTGTAGATATTTCATCTACGGCTACTACATGTTCTTCACCATCTTTTATTAAATTAGCTGTTTTCGGTACTAATCCAACCAATTTACTTATAGCATTTGTAGTACGACTTTTAGATACTCCTTCAAAGTATTTACCTAGTGTAATTAGCGTTAAGATCACCGCTGCAGATTCATAATACAAATTCATAGCTGCATGTTCATCACCTAAATATACCAATACGGTTGAATAAACACTGTATAAGAATGCTGCCCCTGCTCCTAACGCTACTAAAGAATCCATATTAGGTTTTCTTCTAAGAATAGCTCTAATTCCTACACTGAAGAATTTTCTACCAAAATACAAAACAGGTAACACCAGAATAAACTGTACAGTTGAAAATAACTTTGGATTTCCCATTGGACTTAAACTTTCCAACATAGGTAATCCTACCATCTCAGCCATCGCTATATACAACACAGGCACTGTAAATATAGCTGAATAAATAAATCTTTTCCAAATACCATCAATTTCTTGTTGTTTTTTTTCAGCTTGATCATCAACCAAATCATCTATTTCTAATCTTGCTTTATAGCCCGCTTCTTCTACTTTTTTCTCAATCTCAGCTACACTTAATTTTTCTTTATCGAATTTTACTACCAACTTCTCAGTAGCGAAATTTACAATGGCTTTTTCTGTTCCATCTAAAGATGAAATCGTATCTTCTATATTTTTCGCGCACGTTGCACAACTCATTCCTTCTAATATAAATGTTCGCTCTTCAATACTAGAAACATAAGTAAGCTTATACCCCAATTTTTCTACAATCTTTTCTACTTCAGCTCTATCTATTCCCTCTCCTCTAGTAAGCGTAAGTTTACTTGTTGCAAGATTCACATTAACATCCGATAAATTATCAACTTGTTTTAAACTCTCCTCAATATGTGCCGCACAAGAAGCACAACTCATCCCCTCAATTAAATATGTTTCATTTTCAACCATATATTAATCACACCTATCTTTTAAATATTTTTATTTGTCTACAATTGTAGTCTTTGTTATAAATTAAGTATACTACCATCTAAACTTATAGTCAACAATATTTTAAATAATCAATAACAGCTATCATTATGATATAGAGAGTGACTCAAAAATCGTGATTTCGTAGAAATCAATTTTGTCGAGTCACCTCCGCACAGTTTATTAGATATCTAAAAAGCTTTTATGAAGCGAATTTAGATATCAATGAACCACTGCGTCTATGAGTTCTCATCTGAACTTTGTCAAATTTTAGGAGCTTTTTGTCAATCTTAGCTGATTTTCTAGGATTTAATTTAAAATTTAAAGCTGTAGATTTATTAAAACCTACAGCTTTCTACAATATTAATTTTTACTCTCTAACTTTTCATTCATCTGACGACGTAATTTTGAAAAATCTTCTTTAACTACTACAGTATCAGCAATAAAGTCATGAAGTCCTTTTTTCTTATTTGTGAAAGCTACTGCTAAATACGGCAGGTATACTAAGAATATCGTTAATAATCTACCTACTAGCTCACGATAAACTACATCTGCTAAACTTAACTTTTCCCCTTTATTAGTCTCTACTTTTATCTTCATAATCATCTTGCCTAAGGTTTGAGAGAAGAAGTAAGTCATAGCTATAAAGTAAGTAAACATAACAATAACATAACTCAGAGATTCTTCTCCTAAGATAGGAAAATCTAATTGCTTATTCAAAAGTCCAAAACTAAAAGTATTTAATAAACTAGATACAGCATAAATAACTATCATATCGATTACATATGCAACAAATCTAGTCCAGAAACCTGCATAGAAATTTTCAGAAAGCATTAAATAATCTTCTAATGAAGTTGGCAATGAAAAATCTTTTTCTACTTTTTCTTGTGCTTCTTTAGTATCTTTATATTCTTTAACAAGTTCCTCATTTCGTGTAGGTTCATCAGGTGCTACTGTATTAACCACGTTAAGAAGCGGATCATATGAAGGTGTATTATTATTTAAATCGTTATTCATTTAAATCCCCTCCCTATCCTAAGTAGCTACGCTCAACTTTGTTTGAATTTACTTCACTATTTAATTCAGAGATAAAACTTTTTGTTGTTGCTTTTACAAATCTAGAAATTAGACTTTCTGCAGTTTTATCAGCTCTTAACTCGATTACAGTTGGATTAGATAATCCTTTTCTTCTTTTATTAGATCAATAAGTTCGTCTTCAGTACCTATTTTATCAGCTAATTTGTTCGCTACTGCTTGAGTACCAGTATACGTTCTACCATCAGCAAGTTTCTTAACTTCATCTTCACTTAGGTGTCTACCTTCAGCTATAGCTTTTACAAATCTTTCATACGCTTCTTTGTTTTGCTCTTGTAATATTTTTCTAGTTGATTCTGGTAAGTCCTCTGTTAAACCACCTACTGCTTTTTGTTCCCCAGAACGGATAGTTTCTTGTTTAATTCCATGATCATTTAAGAATTTTTGAGCAGATACATAGCTCATAATTACTCCCAACGAACCAGTAGTTGTTTCAGTATTTACAAAAATTTTCTTAGCAGGAGTCGATACATAATATCCTCCAGAAGCGGCTGTTTTCTTCATTGACACATAAACATCTTTACCACTATTCTTAAGAGCATTATACAATTCTGCAGTCTCATAAACACCACCACCTGGTGAATTCACAGATAATAGTATAGCTTTAACATTAGGATTACCTTTAGCTTCTTTAATTTGATTTAAAACAGAACCTCTTGAATAAGTATTAGTCATCTCTGCATTAATTTCACCTTCAATTGAAATCTTTTGAATGACTGCACTACTATCGCCTTTTTCAAAGTTAATTTTAGTAACACTTTGCTCTTGTAAGAACTCTGTTAAATATCCATTTAATTCTGCATCATCTTTTTTACTATTATTACTTGATGTGATAGTTCCTTTAATTAACGAAAATACTACTAAGACCACAATAATAACAGTTGATATTAACCTTTTATTCTTAAAATTCATTTTTTCCTCCAAAACTTTATTATAATATTTTTTTGTAAAAAACCAGAGACAAACAACCCTTTCGCCATCTGTCCCTAGCTTTTAATTTACTAACCTTTAACTATTTTTTCGAATCCTTCTTGTAGATAAACATTTGCCGTTCTCTTGAAGTATAAGTATTTCTTATCATTACCTTGATTTTGTTCAGTAACTAATACAATTGGTTCCCCATTCAAGATTGTAAAGTAATATAAATGCGACGCTGGACCTCTAACATTCTCTATATCAGAATATACAGCAACTATATTATAGACATCTTTCTGATTCCCTTCTGGCGACCACTTCATATTAATCAGTTTATCACCTTCAAGAACTAAACGTGATTTCCCAACTTTTTCCGTATCTCCTGGAAGTTGTAAGCCATAGTAATTAACTTTATTATCAATAGTATATTCCTTATAATTTTGATTTAAAGTTTTTTCCCATTCTTTTACATATTGATAAAGTTTATTGCTTTTTTCTTTATTCCAAAGAGCATTGTTTGTAGATTTTTTCTCTTCTTTTTTAGAGCTATTTTCTTCAGATAACCCAGTTACTGTAAGAGTACGTTTAAAGCTACCAGTTATTTTTAACCCTTTCTTCTCAGCTTCCTCTTTATTAAGAGTTATCTCTACATCAACTTTACTTCCATTTTCCAAGTTTTCTTTTGGCGAATATTTTACCTCAGGTTTTCTTAAGAATTTCTTGATGTTTTCGTCGGCATCTTTAACTTCTGGAACTTCCGTAATATTAACATCAACCTTACCATTTCTGTTAGTGCCATAAGCAGCTAGTTCAACTTTATACTGATCAATGTGAACTACTTTTGAATCTTTATTATAAAATTTGAAATAATAGATACCTGCGACAATTATACATACTAAAAGTAATGCGACTAGGTAACCGAGTTTTGATTTTTTCTTTTTGGGTTCTTCTTTAAAACTACTTTCTTCACTTCTAACATTATCATCAACTAAACTACTATTATTCCCTTGGAAATTATTTCTTTGATCATTAAATGGAGCAAAGTTACTACCTTGATTATATTGCTCGTTATTAATATTATTACTTGAATAACTATTGTCTTCTACATAATTACCATCTTGATCATAATAACCGGTTATAATAAAGAAACCATTTGTATCATAATACCCAGCTGGAGTTAGGTCGTTATTAGGAGCAAAATAGCTGTCAGGTATAAAATTTCCATCTTGGTCATAATATCCACTAGATATAAAATTCCCATCTTGATCATAGTAGCCACCTTGGATATAATTGCCATTTTCATCATAATAACCATTTTGATTGTTATTCATATCATTATTTTGATCATTATTTCTATTCTTCATAACTTCCTCTCCTATTCTGCATAAGTTTTAGATACGAACTTATTATATCGTTTCATAAATGCAAGTTCTGCCGTTCCTGTTTGTCCGTGCCTATTTTTAGCAATAATTACCTCAATAGTAGAAACATCGCTTGTTTCTTGAACTTCATTTTCATCAGCATCTTCACTTCTATAGTAGTCACCACGGTATAAGAATGAAACGATATCAGCATCTTGCTCAATACTTCCAGATTCCCTAAGGTCACTCATCATAGGACGTTTATCTTGCCTAGATTCTACACTACGTGATAACTGAGATAGGGCTATTACAGGGCATTCTAGTTCCCTCGCCATCTGTTTTAAACTACGAGATATTTCAGATACCTCTTGTTGTCTATTATCGGTTCTCTTACTTCCTTGCAGAAGTTGTAGATAATCGATAACCACTAAATCTAACCATGTTCAGCTTTTAATAACTTACATTTCGCTTTTACTTCATTTACTTTAATAAAAGCACTGTCCTCAATAAAGACATTTTTCTGATTTAAGAAATGAACTGCTGTTTCTAGTTTCATAAGGTCATCATTATCAAGATTTCCTCGTTTAATTTTTTCAGAATCTATCATTCCTTCACTACAAATCATCCTAGAAACAAGCTGATCCGCACCCATCTCTAATGAGAATAATGCCACTGTTCTTTTCTCATCTTCAGAACGAGGATTTTTCCCAGCAATATTTAGCGCAATATTAAGCGCAAATGCTGTTTTACCCATCGCAGGACGCGCTGCAAGGATAATTAAATCCCCCTTACCAAAACCTACAAGCTTATCTAGAGCTCCATATCCAGTTGGGACAGCTACATTTTCACCTTCTCCTGCCATACGAGCTAGAATCTCTTTAAATACTTCTTCAGTAACATCTTTCATGTTCTTAAACTGAGATGTCTTTGCGCGCTCCATAGCACGTTCAACTTGATCGAATAAAGTTGCCGTTAAAGAATCAATATCAGCATTTCCTTGATTCATCTCTTCAGTACTATTTAATAAAGCTGCACGAATTTCTCTGTAAATAGAATATCTTTTTACTAAATTCGCATAATGCATTATATTTCTAGAACTTGGAGTAATATCATATAAGTCCACTATATATAATGAGGCATCCACGTTTCTGAATGCCCCACTATTATTTATTTCTTCAAAAATTGTAGTGGTGTCAGGTATTATTCCCATTTCATCTAAACGTAAAATAGCACTGTAAATATCTTTATTTCGTTCATCATAGAAGTCTTCAGCATCAACAGTTGCCTTCACTTCTACTAATTTTTCAGGCTCTTGCATTAGAGCCCCTAATAACGATTGTTCTGCCATAACGACAGAATCTATATGATATTTCATATTATCACCTTCAACTTATTTACTATTGTTCCACCACGTGAACTTTAATCGTTCCTTCTACTTGAGAGTGTAGTTTAATTTTAACATTTGTATAACCTAGAGATTGAATACCGTGTGGTAAGTCAATTTTCTTCTTATCAACTTTTAGGTCATGTTGTTTCTTAAGTTCTTCAACAATTTGTTTAGAAGATACTGATCCGAATAATCTTCCGCCTTCTCCAGATTTAACTTTAATAGTTACTTCTAAACCTTCTAATTGTTTCGCAAGTAAGTTAGCTTGAACTAATTCTTCTTGTTTATCTTTTTCAACACGTTTTTGTTGTCCTTTTAGTGTTGCCATATTAGCGTTTGTTGCTGCTACAGCTTTTTTGTTAGTTATTAAGAATTTTGCATAGCCATCAGCAATTTCCTTAACATCTCCTTTTTTACCTTTTCCTTTAACGTCTTCTAAAAATATAACTTTCATTATAATTTCTCCTTTTTTCTATGATTTATTTTT
>CAKMQF010000091.1 GCA_927911745.1 uncultured Gemella sp. | reverse complement strand
CTGCTTATAGGTATATAATTAAGTGTTGGCAAAATTTTACATATAAAACTATCCTACCTAATCAACATTTTATTGTTTGACTACATCGATATGATTAGAAAAAATAAAAGAGCATCTCAAGAAATGATTGAGATACTCTTTTTATATTAAAGTTTACTAAACAGTTTCACATCTGGATATTTATCACTGAACCAGTTCATCGCGAAATCATTTTCGAATAAGAATACGTAGTTATCGTATAAGTCTTTAACTAAGATACTTCTTGAACTTGACATGTTCTCATTAATTGATTCTTCATTTTCAATCCAACGAGTAGTTTTTTGTCCAATACGTTCCATTATTACTTCAGTATTGTATTCATTTTTCATACGGTGCTCAAATACTTCAAATTGTAGCTGACCTACTGCTCCTAGGATAATTTGGTTCGTATGCAATGTTTTATAGTATTGAATAGCTCCTTCTTGTACAAGTTGCTCAACACCTTTGTGGAAGTGTTTTTGTTTCAGCACGTTTTTCGCAGAAACTTTTACGAATATTTCTGGAGTGAATGAAGGCAGTGCTTCAAATTCAACTTTTTTATTTTGATAAAGTGTATCACCGATTTGATAGTTTCCACTATCATAAAGACCGATAATATCCCCTGCATAAGCAACATCTACAGTAGCTTTATCATCTGCCATAAAGTTAGTTGAACGTGAAATTTTTTAATTTTTTACCTGTTCTTGCTAAGTTTACATCCATACCACGGTTAAACTCACCTGAACACACACGTAAAAATGCGATTCTGTCACGGTGTTTAGGGTCCATATTGGCTTGGATTTTAAAGATAAATCCTGAGAAATCTTTCACCTGTCGGTTGAATATCCTCTTCATTTACTCCACGACGACCTTTTGGTGTTGGTGCATTATCCACGTAGTAGTTTAAGAAACTTTCTACTCCAAATGATGATAATGCTGATCCAAAGAATACTGGCGTTTGTTCACCTTTTAGTTGTTTATCATAGTCGTAGTCAACACCTGCTTCAGTAATAAGAATCATGTCTTCTACGCATTTTTGATACATAGTATCTTGAGCAAGTGGATTATCACCTACGATATTATATTCTTCATCTAATTCTACGAAATCACTATCTTCTTTAAATGGCTCGATGAAATGATTTTTTCTATCCATAATACCGAAGAAGTTTTGTCCCATACCTACAGGAAGATTCATCGGATATGTTTCTATTTCTAATTTTTCTTCAATTTCCTCTAATAATTCTAGTGGATCTTTAATCTCACGGTCAACTTTGTTGATAAATGTAAAGATTGGAATACCACGCATACGACATACTTTGAATAGTTTTAATGTCTGAGCCTCAATCCCTTTAGCTCCGTCAATAACCATTACGGCACTATCTACTGCCATAAGCGTACGATATGTATCCTCTGAGAAATCTTCGTGCCCTGGTGTATCTAGGATATTGATAATTTTGTTATCATAATCAAGTTGCATTACTGATGAAGTTACAGAGATACCACGTTGTTTCTCAATATCCATCCAGTCACTTTTTGCATATTTTCCTGTCTTTTTACCTTTTACTGTTCCTGCTTCACGAATAGCTCCACCGAATAATAATAATTTCTCCGTTAATGTTGTTTTACCTGCATCGGGGTGAGAGATAATCGCAAATGTTCTTCTTTTTTCTACTTGTTCTCTAATTTTTTCTACCACGTTATTTTCCTTTCAATTTTTTATTTTATATTAAATTTCTTTTTCGCTTCTTCTACTGCAACGATTGGATCTGAATGCCAAACTTTTTTACCACCTTTAAGAATTTCATAATCTTCACGTCCTTTTGATGCTAAAATCACTACATCTCCAGGTTCAGAAAGTTCAATTATTCGTTTAACAGCATCAGTTCTAAACCACACTTTTTCATAATTTTTTATGAGTCATCCCTTTTTCGATTGATCCCATAAGAACTTCTACATCTTCATCACGAGGACTATCAGTTGTAATAACAACATAATCTGCTTCTGAGATAATTTCACCAATTAATGGTCCTTTAGAAATATCACGTCCACCACCCATTCCAGTTACAAGAAGAGTTCGTTTTCCTTTTCTCATCTCACGAGTAGCTTCTAATAATTTTTCATATCCATCTGGAGTATGTGCAAAGTCACTTATAATGTCAATCGGTAGGTCATCTCCTAAGATTTCCATTCGACCGTATAGTGCTCCAAGCTTAGGTAAAATAGCGACTAGCTGTTCAACACTATAACCTTTTACCCACACAGCAATAAGAGCCGCAAGGACATTACTTACCATAAAGTCTCCGATATAATTAGTAGTACATTCAAATGTTCCTTCAGGTGAGTTTAATGTAAAACTTGTTTTATAAACTTTATCCTCTTTATATTGTTTTATATTGTAAGCATAAAAATCTGCAGTTTTATCAACTATTGAGTAATTTATTTCTTGTTGATATAAACATTTTGAAATAACTTTATAGTAACTATCGTCTTTATTCAAGACACCATATTTAGCTTCTGATAAATTATTTCCTAATGTTGAAAATAATAAACTCTTATCATAGGCATAAGTTTGCATATCCCCATGGAAATCTAAATGTTCATGTGTTAGGTTCGTGAATATCGCAACATCTATATCTACGTTATAAATACGACCTAATGCCATCGCATGTGATGATGCTTCGAATGCTAGGTTTTTTATATTATCTCGACGTAACTCACCTATCTGATTATGTAATGTTACTACATCAGGAGTAGTGTTACCGAAGTAAACAGGTTCTGCATCATTTTTTCCAAAACCATTCGTTCCTATATAAGCACTACTCTCACCTAAAGTTCTCAACATATTGTGTACCAATGTTGAGATACTTGTTTTACCATTTGTTCCAGTTACAGCTACAGTATGTACATCAGAACCTTCGTTAATTTTCTTAGCAATCATACTAGCAATTTTTTCAATTTCATGCTCTTTAATAACAATCACAGCACAGTTTTCTACATTATAATTTTCATAACGGCTCGCAATTACTAATGCTGCCCCTTGTTCAATTACCTTTTCTATATAATTATGACCATCTACCGTATATCCTTTTATAGCGACAAATACGTCTCCTTCGCCTACTTTTCTAGAATCTTGAGATATATTGTTTACACTTTCTGGTAAATTTCCATAAATAGTTTTTACTTTTATATTATCAATAATATCTAATATATTCATACTATCTACCTTTTTCTTATTTTCTAACTACTAAATTATACCACGCATGAAACTATTACTCAACCAACAACGGTAATTATTTTATCTATGAGTGACACAAAAATCATGATTTCGAAAAAATCAATTTTAAAGAATTATCCAAGCGAAGTTTACTAGTTATCTAAAAACTTTTTATAAAGCCTATTTAGGTATCAAAAATCACTGCATCTATGAGTATTATTCAAACTTTTTAAAATTTTGAATTTTTGTTTTATTCTCATTTTTTTAATCATTCACCCTAGATTACGGCATTATATTTCTGTTATGTTGATAATTAATAAAAACTAGTGTAATATATATAAGAAATCATTTTAAAAAGAAACTAAAAGGAGCTACAATGGAACACGAAATTATTTCAGAAATTTTGACTCATATAGCTAATAATAATATTAATAAAATAACTTTTTCTAATATTCGCAATAAAGAATTAGAACTGGATAAAGTTATTGGTAAATTAGTTACTATTAAAGAAAGTATTAATCTACAGCTAGAATACAGATATAAAAGAATAATAAAACATACTAACATAGTTACTACTGAATCTTCAAACATTGAGAATTCGATCAAAGAACTTTTTGAATTAGCAAAAGATATTAATGTTGTTACTTTAGATGAAAATATCAACATTAAAATTTCAAAAAAAATTCAAAATAAGTGTAAATAGAAAAAAAACAGCTGCTAAAGCTATTTCATTTGAACATAATAAGAAAAAAGACTATTTCTTAGATGAAAAACAAAAGTATCCATTTTTAATTGAGCTCGGAATTCAAAATAAGGATGGTAAAGTTATTAAAAGTAAATACAATAAATTTAAACAAATAAATAAATATCTTGAATTTATTAAACAAGCTACTACTCAATTAGATTCTAATAAACAGATTACAATTCTAGATTTTGGTAGTGGTAAAAGTTACCTAACATTTTCTACCTATTATTATTTAACTGAAGTTCTTAATATGGATGTGAAGATTATTGGAATAGATCTGAAAAAAGAAGTTATTGAACATTGTAATAATATCGCTAAAAAACTTAATTTCACTAATCTATGTTTCATATACGGCGATGTCATTGATTACGAAAATAAGGATGAGATAGATATGGTTATTAGTCTACATGCATGTAATACTGCAACTGACATAGCTATTCTAAAAGCTCTTGGTTGGAAAGCAAAAGTATTCTTTGCAGTTCCTTGTTGCCAAAAGGAAGTTAATGGTCAATTAAATACCGATTTTCTACCATTTATGTTAAAACATGGAATCGTTAAAGAAAAATTCTCTACACTTCTTACGGATTCTGTTCGTAGTGAAGTCTTAGAAGCATTCGGATATAAATCTGATATCGTTGAGTTTATCTCAGCTGAAAACACACCTAAAAATCAACTTATCCGCGCATATAAAACTACAAATAATGTAGACAAAGAAAAATTATCTAATATTGAAAAATTTACAACATCTTTAAATGTGAAGATGTTCTTGTTAGATGAAGTAAAAAAATTAATTTAATATAAAGAAAAATGCATTAGCTCTCATTTTTGAGCTAATGCATTTTATTATTCTAAAAACTATAGTTCACTAAAGTCGTAAACTTTACCTTTTTGTCTATTTGGTAATACAGCCGCAATTACTAAGCAAACTACTGCTGGTAATAACCATTCTAAACTTTGAGCTGCTAGAGGAAGTTTTGCAATTAAACCACTTAAAGCCGCTACTTTAAATGTGCTTCCTAGTACTGAAAGGATAGAGATTAATGTAACTACTGCCATTGTTAATTGCATTCCTAATTTAGATAATGCAACGTATTTGTTAACAATAACGATTAATACTAATGCAATTGTGATTGGGTATAAGAATAATAGCATTGGTACTGAGAATTGGATAACACTTTGTAATCCAACGTTCGCGATAGCAAATCCTACAACTGTGAATAATGTAGCATACGTTTTGTATGAAAGTTGTGGGAATTTTTTGTTAAAGAATTCTGAAGTTGCCACGATTAATCCTACTGTTGTAGTGAAACATGTAAGAATTACCATTATTCCTAAGAACATACTTCCGAAGTTACCGAATAATTGACGCGCTGATTCAGATAGTACATAAGCACCTTTGTTAACTTTAGGGTTAGCAAGTACATCTGCAGGTACAGCAAATTTATTACCTAATAATCCTAATCCAACGTATAAAATACTGAATCCAATTCCTGTTGCAATACCAGCAATCCATACACTAGATAAGAATTCTTTTTTATCCTTGAAACCTAATTGTTTTAGAGCGCTCATTGCAATGATACAGAATGCTACTGAAGCAAGTGCATCAAGTGTGTTGTATCCTTCGATAAATCCTGTACCGAATGCTAAACCACTAGTTGCATAAGTTTTAGCAGCTTCACCTGTTGAGTTGAATTTAGAAACACCTAAGATTACTAAAATTACGATTAATAAAGCAAAAATAGGTGTTAAAACTTTACCTACACTATTTAAAATCTTAGTTGGGTTTACCGCTAATAAAAACGCACATACAAAATAAATAATTGTAAAAATTAATAACCATGGTAAACTACTTCCAGCTACAACTGGAGCTACTCCAATATCAAATGCAGTCGCTGCAGTTCTTGGAATCGCAAAAAGTGGTCCAATTGATAAATAAAGTAAAACTAAGTACGCTGTTGAGAATAATGGTGAAATTTTTTCATCCATCTCCGCTCCATATCCATTTGGATTAAGTGCTCCTACGATAAGTGTAACAATCGCTATACCTACTCCTGAAACAACAAATCCTAAAATTGCTGGCCAAAAGTTTCCTCCTGCACTTACTCCTAGTGCTGGTGGAAAGATTAAGTTTCCAGCACCAAAAAAGATACCAAATAATAACAATCCAGTTAATAAACCTTTTTTCATATATAATATTTCCTTTCTTAATTTATAATAGTATTATTATAATACTATACCTTAATCAAAAAAGGCAAACA
This sequence comes from uncultured Gemella sp., assembly GCA_927911745.1. Taxonomy (GTDB): domain Bacteria; phylum Bacillota; class Bacilli; order Staphylococcales; family Gemellaceae; genus Gemella. The sequence goes on along the minus strand of CAKMQF010000091.1, from coordinate 2,432 downwards.
TTTTTTGAAAAATGTTTTAGATTTTTTTTGTTTTTTTAAGAGTTATCAGATAATTTCTAAAATAAAAAAGAAAACGAATTCAATTTTATTCTTGAATTCGTTTTTTGTTATTATACGTGTAACCAAAGTAATTGTATTACGAATAATACAGCAAAGATATACATTAATGGGTGAATATCTTTCCATTGTTTTTTAGATAATTTTAATACTACATAAAAGATAAATCCAAATGCAATACCATCATTAATTGAACCTGTAAGTGGAATACCTACAATTGTTACGAATGCTGGGAAAGCTTCTGTAATATCAGCCCAGTCGATCTTAGCAATACTTTCCATCATGAATGATCCAATGATGATTAATGCTGGTGAAGTAATTGCAGGTACTGAAGCTAAACTACTTGCAAGTGGGAATAAGAAAATTGAGATTACAACTAAGAAACTTGTTGTTAAAGCTGTAAGACCTGTACGTCCTCCGTTAGCAACCCCTGCAGAAGATTCAATATAAGCTGAAGTTGGAGTAGTTCCGAATAAAGATCCTGCTAGTGAAGCAAATGAGTCAGCTAATAAAGCTTCTTTTGCTTTTTCCATTTTTCCATTTTTAATTAGTCCTGCTTGACTAGTTACTGCAACCATTGTACCAGTAGTGTCAAATAATGTTACCATTAAGAATGTGAATACTATTCCGTATAATCCTAATTGTAAAGCATTAATACTTTCACTAACTGGATTATATAGTAAGCTTAAATCCATATGAGGAATACCAAATACTTTTTCTACTTTTAACATTCCTGTAAAATATGAAATAATAGCAACTACTGCCATTCCAATGAAAATAGCTCCTTTTACTTCTAAAGCTAATAGAACAAGGATAATAAAGATACCTAAGATTGTCATATACGCTACAGGATTTTTTAAGTCTCCTAATGAAAGAATTGTGTGTGGATTTGCTACAATAAGCGAAGAGTTTTTAAGCCCTAAGAATGCGATAAACAATCCAATTGCTGCTGAAATCCCATGTCTTAAATTATTAGGAATTGAATCGATTAAACTTTCACGGAATTTTGTTGCTGATAAAATTACAAAAATAATAGCTCCTAAAAAAACACGTTGCTAATAAAGTTTTATAGTTATAACCTGATGTTGCAGCTAGTGTTGCGAAATATGAATTTATACCCATACCAGGTGCAACTACTATTGGATAGTTCGCTGCTAATGCCATAATTAAAGTACCGACTAAAATCGCAATTATTGTCGCTGTAAATACTCTATCTAATGGAATACCTGCTGCTGATAGTACAGCTGGATTTACTACTAAAATATAACTCATAGAGAAAAATGTAATTAAACCAGAAACTACTTCAGTTCTAGTATTAGTATTATTCTCTTTTAATTTAAAAAGACGTTCTAACATAAATAGAAAATTCTCCTTAGTTTTTATTAATGCCTAAGCACATAGATAATAATATACGTTTCGTCTCTAAAAGTCAAGAACTTTTTTCCTTAAAGTTCATATTTTAAATAAATATTTTATGTTTTATATTAATTTTCGACAAAAATTACCTTCTCTTTTCAAAAAACACAATAGTTTACATAAATAAATATTCGTTATAAACGAACTTTCACTTTATTTCCATCTATAAAAATTCGATTAAAATAAATAAAAAATTCTTTAAACACTATACTCTTATAACTAAGTATAATCATTTAAAGAACTTTTTATATTATTCTTTATCCTCTGGAATAACTCCCATTAATTTTAGAAATTTATCCCATTCAAAAAACATCTGCAAAGCATATAGTGCTAAAAATAGATAAACCATCTTTGTAATTGGAAAATCATGATAATCTAAAAAGAAAAATTTTAAAAAAAATTACGAATAATAGTGAAACAGAAGCTATCTTAAAATGTTTTTCTCCTGATACTTTAATATTCAAAAATATAATAACAATAGGAAATAAACCCAATCTTGCTAAATTTTCTAGTATATCCATAATACTACCTCCACATAATATAATTCGTATCCTTCATTTATAACACCTCTATACTAGCTCCTATTATATCAAAGAGTTAACACACTGTAAAACGTTTACATTTATAGCGCATGTATATTTAGTTCAATATAAAATAATATCACTAAAGAATCCTTAAATTCCTTAGTGATATTTACTATATTATAATATTTTCGAGAAGTAATTCTTTTGTTCTTCTTCTTTTGGATTATCGAATATTTCCGATGGAGTTCCTTCTTCTAATACTACTCCCCCATCCATAAATATTACTTTATCAGCACTTCTTTTGCGAAATTCATTTCGTGAGTAACTATTAGCATAGTTAATCCTTCTTCTGATAATTCTTTGATAACATCTAGTACTTCTTTTACCATCTCTGGATCTAGAGCACTAGTAGGCTCATCAAATAACAATACTTCT
>CAKMQF010000090.1 GCA_927911745.1 uncultured Gemella sp. | reverse complement strand
TTTTTAAAAATTTTCAATAATTATTGAGAGTTAAATTAAGTACATAGTATAATAAAAATTTTGAGATATTATAAATATTTTAATTCAAGATTTATATATAGAATAAGGTTATTAAATTGATCAGGGATTATTTAGATAAATATTGTAATAAATTAATTAGATACGTTAGAAATGTATTTATTAAATACAATAGTTCGATGTGAAATACTACTAAATTTAAGTTTGTTATATTGACTATTTTCGTGTATACTTAATGAGTGTAGAATTATTAGTCAACTAAAAATAATGTTAATTAAATTTTATATACATATATTTAAGTTAAATATTTGGAGGGAATATGTTTAAAAATATTATCAATAAAAAAATCGTAAAATATGGAATAAAAAAATTTAGTTTTGGTATAGCATCAGTTGCTATTGGTTCATTAATATTTTTTGGAGGAGCAGCTAGTGCGCATGAAGAAAATAGTGGAAATAATAATACTGTAATAGCAAGTGGTAATAATAGTAATGAAGAATTAAATATAACTAGACATGCTGATAATGTTGAAAGCACAAATAGTATCACAAGTGATAAAACACTAGACTCTTCTAATGGGAATAATAGTATAAATAAAGATTCTGTTGTAGCTTCGACGTCAACTAATTCATCAAATGTTAAATCTGAAAATGAAACTACTGTAATAAGTTCAGATTCTTTAAATAAAAAATTTAAATGTTATCGACAAGAGAGTAGACGATAGTAGTGATATTGCAAGTCTATTAACGAAGGTAATTAACAGAAATTTAGAAGAAAATAAAGTAAAAACTGAAACGGTTGAAATAAGGAAGAGCCTGTAGAAAAGGGGACAAAAATAATTTCTAGACTAACTAGTAAATATGCTGATGATATAGCAAAGGGATATATTGGTTTAGAAGGTGGAAAATATGATAGTCTAATTTATAAAAAAGCAGTTCTTAATCCTGATGGTGATGATGATGGGGATGGTATTGCAAATAAAGACGAATTATATATTTATAAGAAAGATGGACGTACCTATCTTGGATACGATATACATCCAAGATTAGCGGATACTGATGGAGATGGATTAAATGATAAAGTAGATAAGGATAAATTAATCTGGAACATATCAGCAAGAGACATGGCTATGTTTATCAATTTAGTTTATGAGAATGACAAAAAAATAGATGACATTCTTAGTAAAAAGGCTCCGATAGAAAAACTTTCAAATAATATTCAAAAGATGACTAACAATGAGCTTGGACCATATTGGAGAGTAAAAGAAACATATCACCAAGATAATGGACTTGATGCTGTACTATTTGAAACAGTTAATAATTTCCCATTTTTAAAGGAGATAAGATTCAAGTTCTTGCATTTGCTGGTACAAATGTTAAACAAGCAGGAGATTTGAAAGCAGATTTAGCGTTGTTTTTTGGTAATGAATCGAATCAGAGTGAAGCAGCTATTCAATTAATGAAAAAAATAAAAAGTGATAGCACTATTACGAATTTATACATTACTGGGCACTCGTTAGGTGGTTACTTATCTTTAAGAGCAACAGCAACAGCAGAAAAAGAAAAATTTGGTAAGTATAAACAAACTTATACGTTTAATGCTCCAAAAGTTAAGAGTGGTTGGTTCTGGGGAGTTCCGAAGGATGATGTAAAAATTTCTGAAGAACTTGCAAAATCTGGAAAGATAAAAAAATTATTACACTGATAATGATAACATAATCCCAGGGAACCTTCAGCCTAGTAATAAAATAAGCATAGGTAAAAGTGCAGGAGCCCACTCATCAACATCATACTTTGAAAGTAGAGTTAATTCAAATCCAGATTTTAATTTTGGAAAACGCCAAGGAATGGATGGAGTTGGATATCGTGATGAGAATATAAATAAATTAAGTATAATTGATCCAGAAAAGGGTACATTGAGTAAGACATTCTTACCGACTTTAGTTGATGATAAACCAGTTTCGATAATGATTGGAGAAAAACTTAAAGATAGAGATGTCCTTAATAAGATAAATCGTGACTTATTACCAGTAAATACGAAATTAGCTGTGGTTTCAATAGATGAATTAACAACATTAGGTTTAAAACATGCTAGGGTTAAAGTTTCTTATTTAGATGATAATACTAGTAATAATATTGATGTTCCAATTTCTGTAACTGAGGCTGATAAAAAGGAACTGATTTCTGTAGTAAATGCTGCTAAGAAATTAGTAGAGTCAGTTGTCGATTTATCTGATAAAACAATAAATTCAGTGGAAAATTATAATCGTGCAAAATATAATTTAACACAAAAATTAGAAGAAGCTGGTACTACTGTTTCGAATTCACTTGCTCCACAGTCAGTCATTAATAATATAACTAAAGAAGTTGCTAATTTAGGTATGAGTGTTATTAATACACGTGCTGCTTTAGAACTTACAGAAGCTGGTAAATATGAACCTAAGATTTTAAATGATGAAAAATTATTATTACGTCAGGGGAATAGTTTGAATGTAAATGATGTACTTAATAGAATAGTTAAATGAAAATCTCCCTAAAAATATAAACTATGAATTATTAAATTCTACAGATTTTACAGAATTAGGAAATGTCAATGCAAGAATAAAAGTAACATATTCTGATGGATCATATGATATAGTTAATGTACCTATTAAAGTATATACTGACTCTAAAGTTGAGCCACTAGTACAAGAAGACAATCCGGAATTAGTTATAAGTGAAAAAGGAGAGCCATTAGTACAAGAAGAGAAACCCGAGCTAGTAATAAGTGAAAAAGGAGAACCGCTAGTACAAGAAGAGAAACCTGAGCTAGTGATAAGCGAAAAAGGTGAAGCATTGGTGCAAGAGGAGAACCCAGAGCTAGTGATAAGTGAAAAGGAGATCCATTAGTCCAAGAGGAAAATCCAGAACTAGTGATAAGTGAAAAAGGAGATCCATTAGTACAAGAAGAGAAACCAGAACTAGTGATAAGCGAAAAAAGAGAGTCATTGGTACAAGAGGAGAATCCCGAACTAGTAATAAGCGAAAAAGGCGAAGCATTGGTGCAAGAAGAGAAACCCGAACTAGTGATAAAGCGAAAAAGGTGAAGCATTGGTGCAAGAAGAGAAACCCGAGTTAGTAATTAAGCGAAAAAGGAGAATCACTGATACAAGAAGA
>CAKMQF010000089.1 GCA_927911745.1 uncultured Gemella sp. | reverse complement strand
ATTAAATATCGATATCGATGAAGAAACAGAACAATCATCGGAATCTTCTAACACAAAATATACGACAGAATTAAAACAATAAGAACTAAGTAACTTGAGAATTAGTATAAACTGATTCCCAGGTTACTTTTTTTGATTTTTATCCGGTGGATGACTCAAAAGACCTAAATTTTAACAAAGTGTATATGAGAATTCATAGACACAGTGGTTTATTGATATCTAAATTTGCTTTATAAAACCTTTTTAGATATCTAATAAACTGTGGGGGGTGACTCGACAAAATCGATTTCTATGAAATCACGATTTTTGAGTCACTCCCAAATGATAATTGTTTTTAATGAAAACGCATAAAAGTATATAAACTGTGAAAGAAGATTAAAATTGTCCGATAATTTTGAGTTTTTTTATAAAAAAATGGTTGTAAACGTCTGTATTTGTGATATAATTATTAATGGAAAAAATAATTGCTTTCAGGAGGCGTAATTTATGTCAATAATCGTAGTAGTAGGTTCACAATGGGGAGATGAAGGTAAAGGTAAAATTACCGACTTTTTAGCAGAACGTGCTGATGTAATTGCTCGTTATCAAGGGGGTAACAACGCAGGACATACTATTAAGTTTGATGGAAAAACTTACAAACTTCAATTAATCCCATCTGGAATTTTTAATGAAGAGAAACTTTCAATTATCGGTAATGGTCTTGTAGTAGATCCTAAGTGGATTTGCAGTGAGATTGATAGACTTAAAGAAAGTGGAGTTACTTGTAATGGATTAAGAATCTCTAATAGAGCACACGTAGTATTACCATACCACTTAAAACTTGATGAGGTTGAAGAAGCTCGTCGTGGGGAAAACAAAATTGGTACTACTAAAAAAGGTATCGGACCATGTTATGTAGATAAATACAAACGTTGTGGTATCCGTATCGCGGACTTATTAGATGCTGATCTATTCAAGAAAAAAATTAGAACAAAATCTGAAAGAAAAAAATGAACTATTCGAAAAAATCTATGAAACTGAAGGATTCACAGTAGAAGAAATCTTCAATGAGTACTTCGAATATGGAAAACAATTAGCTCAATATGTTACAGACACTTCTAAAGTGCTAGAAGATGCACAAAACGAAAATAAAAATATCTTATTTGAAGGTGCACAAGGGGTAATGTTAGACATCGATCACGGTACATATCCATATGTTACATCATCTAACCCATCTGCAGGTGGAATCACAGTAGGTAATGGATTCGTTCCAACAAATGGTCTTAAAGTATTAGGTATTTCAAAAGCTTATACATCACGTGTAGGTGATGGACCATTCCCAACAGAATTATTCGATGAAATCGGAGATACAATTCGTGAAGTTGGTCATGAGTATGGAACAGTTACTAAACGTCCACGTCGTATTGGATGGTTCGATACTGTAGTAATGCGTCACTCAGCTCGTGTATCTGGAATGACTAATCTGTCAGTAAACTGTCTAGACGTTCTTACTGGACTTAAAGAAATTAAAATCTGTACAGCATACGATTATAAAGGTGAAATCTTAACTGAATACCCGGCTAATGAAAACATCATTAAAGATTGTAAGCCAATCTATGAAACATTACCAGGATTCGATGAAGATATCACGGGTGTAACATCACTTGATGAGCTTCCTGATAACGCAAGAAAATATTTAGAAAAAATCGAAGAATTAGTAGGGGTTAAAATCTCTGTATTCTCTACAGGACCAGACAGAACTCAAACTCACTTACTAGAAGATTTATGGAATTAAAATAAAATGAAATAATAAGTAGACTTCGAGGTAATTAAATTATACCTCGAAGTTTATTTTTTTTAAATTAGATTAAAAAACAGAGGAAACCAAGTGACGAAAATGTCACATAGAGTAGTTATTTGTATAGATATGAAGAAAATGTACTAGAATATGACTAATTTGTCACGTAATTAAAATAAGGATAAATTTAATGGTAAAATATATAAGAAAAGACTAGTGTAATAGTATTTTACGTATTTATTTATACAAGAAAAAAGTGATGAATTATTCTTAATATTAAAGTTTAGGAGGTAGAGAATGGCCGAAAAGAATGTGCATGGAAGTATTTTTAAAAAACTAAGGGAAGAAAGGGAATATAAATTAAAAGATGTGGCAGGTGATATTATCTCTACGAGAACATTGATTCGATTTGAATCTGATGAAACGAGTATATCTATAGCCACATTTGAAAAGTTATTAGAAAATTTAGATATCAATTACTTAGATTATTTAACGTTTTATTATGATAATACAGACACTGAAACTACGGAATTTGCTAATAGACTGCAGAAACTTCTGCAATCAGGTTCTTCTTCAAAGTTAGTAAATGAATGTAAAAAAGAGCTGAAGAAAAAAAGATATCGAATTTAGTAAGAGATTAACTATATTGATTTATTTAAATAATATTCTTTGGAAAGAGGATAAAGAATTATTTGAAGAGAATAGAAGAATAATAAAGGATAGAATTGAATCATTGAATAAATTGGGATTTGATGAAATTTACGGACTGTTCATTTTAATATATTCGGCTTCAAAAGGTGATTATTCAGTAGAATATATTGAAAGAATTATTGATGAATGCTTTAAAAATATCCCAGTAAGAAATTATTTGAGTAAATATATGAGTGCTGTATATTGTGATTTGTTAAAAGTAGCTATATCGTTCTTAGTAAGATCAGGTTATTATGAATTAGCTGAGAAGAGATGTAAAGAGACACTTAAACTATTTAATGAAAATCCTCTGTTATTAAATAGGGCTGCTTTTTCTAAGGAAATTGTTGCAATATTGGCTTCATTATATTTATTACAAGACAAGGAAGAAGGGGTTATATTAGCGAATAAAATTCTAAAATATGAAGATATTGTTGCTGAGATTACTGGTGATCCTTATTACAGACAGGTAAGAGATGTGACTTATGAAGCTTATTGTAAAGCAAATAAAACAGGTCTTGATATTGAATTTTAATAATTTATAAAAGTGTTTGAGAAACTAGTTCACAAGTTTGTGGATTAGTTTCTTTTTTTATTATTTAAATCTTATTTTATATTATTTTCGTTATAAATTCAGCAGACAGTTTTGTCATTTATGAGAAGTAAATATTAAAGATAACTGCATATTTTAAGGGTGATGTGACTATTTCTTCATAATTTATGTAAACAGTAATACTTCATGTTAAAATTATCTCTATAAATCATTGTTTACATTTGTTTATGGAGGAAATATATTATGATAAAAAGAAAACAAAGGTTTTCACTTAGGAAGAATAAAATAGGAGCTATGTCAGTTCTTTTAGGAATTAGTTTTATTGGAGCAGTAGCTAGTGGTAGTGATGTTAAAGCTAATGAAATTAGCGAAGAAAAAGCTCCGAAGCTAATTGAAAAAGAGGTAGTTGGTAAGACTACAAAACAAGATGTAGAAAAAGCTCAAGCAAAGGTAGATGCATCTAAAGAAGCAGAAAGCTTAAAAAATAAAGCAATTGAAAATAAAACAACAGAAATCACTAACAATGATAATGAAATCAGTAAAATTAAGGCAGATATCGAAAGAGATAAAGATGCTACTGATGAAAATATCAATAAAGCTGAAAAAAATGTAGAATCAGCGACTGAAGAATTAAAAAAATAAAAAATAGTGAACTAGTAAAAAACTAATACTGAAAAAGAAGAAAGAGAATCTGATTTAGTACTAGTGAAAAAAGATGTTGCGGATAAAATTAAAGATCTTGAATCTAAACAAGCAAAAGCTAAAGAAATCAAAGATGAAATTGACGGAACTGAAAATGTTACTAAGAAACTAGAATCTGAAAAAGCTAAGAACGAAGATATTAAAAAAGAATTAGAAACAGAAAAATCTAATAAAGTGGTTGCTGAAAAAGAATTAGAGAAAGCTAAAGAATTTGATGCTAAACTTGCTGAAGATACTAAGAAAGCTGAAGAAAACTTAAAAGCTAAACAAGAAGAATTAAAAGCTAAGACAGCTGAACTTGATGAAGCGAAGAAAGATGAAGCGACTAAAAAAGAAGAATATGATGCTGTAGTGATGCCTTATGGTAGAAATGTAAAATATAAAATTTCATTAGATCAACGTTTCGTAGATAAATTCAAAGAATACATGGATTATACTCTAAACTGGAAACAAAAAGGTCTAACTATAGATGAAAAATTTGCTAAACGTAGAGAATTGCGTGACCAATTAAAAGCTATAGAAAAAGAAATTAACCATGAATTTGTTTACAACAGATATAGTCACGATGATGATTATGAAATCGACTTAAGAAACATGTCTGAAGAAGAAAGACTTAAAATGTCACAATATGGTATTTACTTATTAAACCAAATCCGTAGTCAATTCGGACTTGAACCATTAAAAGTTAACAAAAATTCAATGCAATTAGCAAAAGAAATCACAGAAACTGTAATGAGAGATAACCACTACGATTTACACGGTGGTCACTACATCAAAGGTATTTCTGAAGTTGCAGCCAAACATGGTTTAATCAGAGGTAAAAACTACTACGAAAACCTTTATAATGCAGGTTCAACAACATTTAGTGATCACAAAATGTCAAGAAACGCATTATACGAACATGTTTATAACTCAGTAATGTTATTCTTCTATGAGGGAAATATTACAGGTGGTTATGGTCATGCTGAAGAATTATATAAAGCGAAAACACCAATGGGACTTGGTGTTGCACATTTCGAAAATGTGGGTAAAAATGAAAATATCAATCGACTTTCAAAAAAAATTTGTTGAAAGAATAAACAATACCTTAAATTAGATGAATTCGGGAACATTTTAGGGTTCAAATCTATGCCACTTGATGTTTTTGATGAATTTGAAAAAGAGGTAGCTAAATTGCCAAAACAAGGTATTATTAAAATCTCTTATGTTAAAGTTGATGAAGATAATGCTATCCCAGGATTTGATGACAAAGATGGTAACAGGACTTATGATGACCAAAGTGATGAGGCTGAAGAAAGAGCTAAACAAAACTTTATCGCTAAATACAGCAACGAATCAAAAGATACAGTAGAATTACCAGCAGTACCAGATCTTGACAGTTTCAAGAAAGCATATGCTGACGCTGTAAAAGTTCGTGAAAGCAAAGAACAACCAGTAGTAGACGCTAAAGCTAACGTAGACAGTGCTACTAAAGTATTGGATGAACTTAAAGCTACTGAAAAACAAACAGAAAAAGCAACTGCTAAAGTACAAGAAGTTGACGCTAAAATCAACAACTTAACAACTAAAGCAGATGAACAACAAAAAGTTGTAGACCAACTTGAATTAGATAACGTTAAATATGTTGAAAAAATGACTAAATTAGCTGCTGATTAGACGCTGCTCAAAAAGATGTAGAAGAAAGAACTAAACTATTAGACAGAGCAAAAGCACTACAAAAAGACGTTGAAGGTGAAATTGGTACAGCTACAGCTAAAATCTCTCAACTTGAAAATGAAATAGAAGCTTCTAAAAAAGCATTAGATGAAGCAAAAGATAATTTCGCTAAAATAAGAAAAGATAGACTAGAGTTAGATAAAAATAAAGAAAAATTAGCTAAAGCAACAGTAGTCAAAGCTGAACTGGAAAAAGATTTAAGTACACTAAAAGCTGAATTAATCGCAATTTCTAAACAATTAGCTGATGACACTAAAGAATTAGAAAAAGTACAAAGACAATTCAAACTTGAAAACTTTAAATGGGCAGTATTAGCTGATAATAATACAATAGATCCAATAGAGTTTGATCTTGAGAAATATCTAAAAGATGAAGAAGAGAAAAAGAAAAAATCTGAAAGACCAGAGACTCCTGATAAGCCTGTATTACCAGGTCAGCCAATAATACCAGGTGCTCCTGTCAAGCCAGAAACACCAGAACAACCAACAACACCTGGTACACCTAATAAGCCAAAAACACCAAACGTACCTGCAAAATCAGAGGACAAAGCTCCAGGTTCATCAAATAACCAACCTGCCTTACAACATCCAAGTGTTAATTCAAATGGATTAAAAACTTTACCTAATACAGGTGAAAGCCAAAGTGGAATGGCAACAGTAGCAGGTTTAGTAGCCTTAGCAGTAGCCGCAAGACTAAAAAGAAAAGATAAACAAAACTAATAAATGTTGGATATAAGATTAAAATCTTAGTCTATATTTATTGAAATAAAATTTAAACCTCGAGGTATAAAATACTTATACCTTGGGGTTTTTGTTCATATATACTATATAAAAGTAAAATTAAAAATTTTATTTTATATAATCTAACTACAAAAAAATATTCATGATTTATGGTAAAATATAGGTATATTATGATTATTGTGTAGTTATTATAATGATTATCTGTGATTTTATGCGAATATTTTAGAACTGGAAAATATACAAAGAATAATATTGATTGTTTAATAGATAATCTAGGAGAAAATAATGAACGAAAAAAAATATGCATGGAAGAGTTTTTAAAAAGTTAAGAGAAGAAAGAGGGTATAAATTAAAGGATATCGCAGGAGATGTTATTTCTACAAGAACGTTAAATCGTTTTGAGGCAGATGAAACAAGTCTCCCTATTGCTACATTGAAGTAAATAAAACTGGAATTGATATTGAATTTTAAAAATTATATGACATCAATATAATGTATTAGTAGAGTATTTAAGGAGATTAATTTTTCCTTAAATACTATTCTTATTTGTAATATAGTGACTAATGATTATTTTGTGATAATATTAATCGGACAAATTTGTCTGATTTTCTTAATCAACTCCTTATTTTTAGCTATATTTATTTTAAATAAGACAATGTTTTCTGATTATAAAAATAGTGCTTTAATCAGTGATAAAATAAGCATACGATAACTTATAGAAATGGAGATGCTTATGAAAAATAGAAAACAACACTTATTAATAAATGAGAAACAAAGTTGCTTAGGTATGTACTTATTTGGATTAAGCACATTAGGGGAATTGTCTAATAGTTTTACAAAGCAAAGTAATTTCGCAGAAGATATAGTTGGGGTACAAGGGGAGATTATACAAAGTGACATGAATGACATTCAAAATAAAACAGAGGTAAAATGTAATATGTGTAAAAGTGACACCGATGACATTAAAAAGAGAAAAGCTCTAAAATGTAACAAATGTCAGAATGACAAAAATGACAATACTGACGTCAAGAAAAATGAAATAACTACAGTAGTAGGGCTAATGTCGGTGTTTAATTAGTAAAAGCACTGTTTTTTATAACTTATAATGACTTATATAAACCAATAAAAAAACATATAAAAACTCAAGGGATAGCTGTTATTCCTTGGTTTTTTATATGTTTAGATATAAAGAGATAAGGAGGTAGTAACTACATAACATAAAGTAGCGATACTAAGTTAATAGTTATCAAATAAATACTTTGATTATGTAAATTAGTAGTTTTATAATATTAATATACATATATTAAAATGTAATATGTTTATTTTACCAAAATAGATATACATAAATACGAACTTTCAGGATATTTTTGAATAAAGTGTCACAGGAGTCATTTTTTATATTTGTAGTTAAAATTAATCTCAAAAAGTGACAATTTTAACATGATTTGTTATTTTATATTATTGTGATGCTATAATAATAAATGTCTATAAGAGAGTCCGTACTTATTATTTACTATAAAAAAGATGAAATATGATGTTGACACTTTTGGTTGTTTTTTTCGTCAACATGAATATTCTAGGGAAAGTAGTTATAATAATCGTTTATAGAAAAGGAAAATGAAGTTTATAAAAAAACAATTTTGTTAAATTATATTTTAGATTTAATTGAAAAAGTGTTCAAAGAAATTTAAATTTAACAAAGTTGGAGAAAAGAAAGTATTATGTACCTAAATAAATAATATTAAGTAAAAAAATATAATAATGATGAGAAAAGTATTAATTTTGAAGTTTATAAACAAGGATTATTAACGGAGAATAATATAGGCATTAAAAAAGAGTAACCGTGTTGTGTTGTGTTGTCGGTTACTCTTTTTTATATTTTTAAATTGTGTACAATTTGTGAACAAAATTAAAATATAGAATCAAATACATAAGAAAAAAGGTTATATTTTCTACATTAGTTACTTAATTTATGATATAATATTATCGAGATTATTTAAGGAGGCGGATACTTGAATGGACGATAATAAAATGCATGGAAAGATCTTCAAACAGATTAGAGAAGGTCGTGGCGTCAAATTAAAAGATGCTGCAGGAGATGCAATTTCTGTAAGAACATTGATCAGATTTGAAGCAGATGAAACAAGTGTATCTTTAGAGATTTTTGAGCAACTTTTGAGAAATATTGGAATTAGTTACCATGATTATTTTTCTGAATATATACCACTTGTAGGTTTCGATATATCTGAATTTTTAAGAGAAGTGAGAAATCTAGATACGTCAGGAAGTACCTCAGCTATTAGATCATTGGCTGTAAAAAGCTTACAAAAAGATAAAATAAGTATGAATGAAAGACTATATATTGATCAGATTATTAGTATATCTGGTGATCTTGAGGGACCTAAGATAATTAAAGAAAATAGGGAAATTGTTTTAAATCATCTAAGAAGTTTAGATAGTCATAATTCTAATGAAATGCTAACATTAACTTTTATGTTAAGAACATCTACAGCAGAAGAATTTTTAGATGATTTTATTCGTCGCGTAATAGAGGAAAACATGAAACCTGTTACTTCAGATAGTATATTTGCTGTTGACAGATCGGAAAGATCTCTGATATTAATACATGGTGCTGTAGCTTTATTATCAAGAAGAGGATTTGTTGAAGAGGCTGAAGAAAGGTGTATAGAAGCTATAAATTTACTCAAGACGTATTATAGTAATGTTACTCATTTTCAGTATCATATGAATGCTTTTAACTACATATTAGCTCAAATTCAACTTAAACTTAATAAACCTGAAGGAGTAGAACTTGCTAACAAATGTATACGTTATTTAGATGCACAAATTTCTTTAAACAATCTTCTTGCTGATAATTTAACTAGGGATAGACTAGTTAAATGGTTTTATGAGAGAAATAAAACAGGTATTGATTTTGAATTCTAAAACAAATTATCTATTAATTATAGTGTAAATTAATTAAAAATGTGTTTATCCAAAATATCGAGAAACAAATGAATCTTGTGTTTTGGATTTTTATTTGTATTATTAATTAAAACGTTTTACAATTTATTTAAATAATATAAATTATATTTTAAGTAAAAACGGTATCATATAATTATAGAATGATAATAGTTATTAATACTATTTGAAAAAATTAAATAAAAGAGGTGTAAAGAATGTCGATTCTAAAAAAGGCATGGTTATATATAACCAGAAAAAGTTTTAAATCATTAGTTATTTTTTTAATATTAGCTACTATGTCATCATTAATTTTAAGTACTATATCAATTAAAAAAATCAACTGATGCTTTATCAAAAGAAACTTTTCAAAATATTACTAGTAGTTTTTCTATGGAGATAAATAGAAAAACTAATCAAGGGACTGCTAGGGGGGCAGGTAACTTAATAGGTGAGGATATTGAGAAGATAAA
Organism: uncultured Gemella sp.; assembly: GCA_927911745.1. Taxonomy (GTDB): domain Bacteria; phylum Bacillota; class Bacilli; order Staphylococcales; family Gemellaceae; genus Gemella. The sequence goes on along the minus strand of CAKMQF010000089.1, from coordinate 9,637 downwards.
AAAATCTTCCAGGAGTGAAAAAAATATATTTAAAAAGAATGAACGTAAGTGCGGATCTAATTGACTTAGAGCCTTTAAAACTTGCGAATCATCAGCAAGAAGAAAAAAACAACAAGCAAAGACAACTTTTCTCTAAAACGGTTATTGTAACTGGAACTAATGATTCTTCATTAGATGATAGATTCTCTGCAGAGACGTTAAAATTACAAGAGGGACGTCATCTAACTGATAATGATAAAAATTCTGTTTTGATTCATGAAGGTTTCGCTAAGAAGAATAAAGTTAAAGTTGGGGATAAGATCAAATTAAAAGGTAATCCAAATGACGCAGATAATGAGAAAAAATCTGATAAAGAGGTTGAAGTTACTGTAGTTGGTATTTTTGGAGGTCAGAACAAAGGCGCTACTTCTAGTCATATGGAACTATATGATAATATTTTTATAGCTGATACTCAAACAACAAAAACTTTTATACAACTATGAAGATGGCAAAGAAAATATATCAAGATGCAACATTCTTAGTTGACGGGAAAGATAAAGTTGATAGTATTATTAGTGATGCTAAAAAGCTTCCTATTAATTGGAAACAGTATATGTTAGTTAAAAGTAATCAGAACTTCCCAGCTCTTCAACAATCATTAGATACAATTTATAGTCTGACTAATGGTGTATTCATAAGTACAATAGTCTTTAGTATAGTGATTCTATCGCTAATATTATTCTTATGGATAAATAGTAGAAGAAAAGAAATCGGTGTAAGTTTAGCGATTGGTATGACTAAAGCGAGCATCATAGGACAATTTATTCTTGAGGTTCTATTAATTAGTATTCCAAGCTTTATCGCTTCATATTTCGTAGGAAGTGCAATTAGTCAAAATATCGGAAATCAGATACTACAACAATCTATTAAATCTGTAAGTAAAACTATTTCAAATCAAGCTAATGGAGTTAATCTAGGTGCTAATGCTGAAGTAGAGGGAGCTAATAAAATTATAACTGCCTTAGATGTAAGTGTTAGTATGGATAATATGCTAACAGTGGTACTTGTTGGTATTGCAATAATTGTCATTGCTGTAGGAATTGCATCTAGCAGATTAGCATATAGAAAACCTAAAGATTTATTATCTGATATTAATTAATGTAAGGAGAAGCCGATGAGTATTTTTAATAGGGCATATCTTTATATTATTAGAAAAAAAGTTAGAAGTAGTATTTTGTTTTTAATAGTGACACTAATATCATTTTTCTTATTAAGTGGTAGTGTTTTGAATACTACAGTAAATAATATTTCTAAAAATTTATATAAAGATGTTAACTTTGGATTTAATATAGAAAGTACAGACAAATCCAATAAAGAAATAGAAAAGGATACTTTGAAAAAAATTGAAGAATTAAAAGGAATATCTACGAAAAATTATATTTTTTCTAAACCAGTTGGTGTTGAAGGAAAAAAGGTAGTCCAAGAGAATCAAAATATTACTTTAAACGATGAAATAAAAAATAAAAGTAATTTAGTGATGATGAATGGTATTACTGCTTCTAAAAATAATATTGATTTTAAGAGTGAAGTTTTAAAATTGGAAAAGGGAAGACATATTGAAGAAAATGATAAGAATAAAATCATGATTCACGAAAAATTTGCCGAATTAAATAATGTTAATTTGGGTGATAAAATTAAATTATCACAAGAAGGTAAAACATTAGAGCTAGAAATTGTTGGAATCTACTCTGGTGAAAAGACTAATACCTTTAATGGTTTAAGTTCTGATTTTATAGAAAATACAGTTTATACCGATTATAAAGCAAGTCAAGAATTATCAAATCTAATAGCTAATAATAAAGTAACTTCAGTAGAATACGGAGTTGAAGATCCTACTAAGTTAGACGATGTAATTAAAGCTGTTGAGAATTTAGGAATAAATAACTTAATGGTCTCTAAATCAAATAAAAATTATGAGCTAGTTACATCTTCAGTAGAGAGTATAACAAAAATAACTAATATGATAAGAATAGGTAGTGTTGTAGTTGGAGTAGTTATACTATCATTAATATTAATGTTTTGGGTTCGTGAAAGAACCTACGAAATTGGGATTTTACTGTCGTTAGGAACTAGCAAGGTAAATCTGGTGTTACAATTTATAGTTGAGGTATTATTGGTAACAATAGTTGGTCTAATGATTGCACTTGGTATAGAGATAGCGACTATCAAGTATTTAGCGAGCAATGTGGGAAGTATATTTTCTGAGGAACTACCAAAATCAATAGCTGATGAATTAATGAAGATGTCTGTTAATGGAATAGATATTGTTAATCTAGTTATAGTAATGATAGCTATAGTGATTATTTCGGTAGTTGTGGCGTTATTGCCAATCATGAAGATGAAACCGAAGAAAATTTTTAACGAATATAAATTAGTGAGGAATAAGAAATGTCGATTTTTAAATTGAAAAATGTAAGTTACTTATATGATAATAGTAAGTCAAAAGTTTTAAGTGGAATTACTTATAATTTTGAAGTAGGGAAGTTTTATGCGATAATAGGTAAGTCAGGAGCAGGGAAGTCAACTTTACTATCGTTGTTAGCGGGATTAGATAGTCCTTCGAGTGGAGAGATATTATTCAATAATACTAATATTGAAAAAATAGGATATAGTGAACATAGACGTAAAGATATTTCTTTAGTCTTCCAAAATTATAATCTAATCGATTATCTGACACCACTAGAAAATCTAAAACTTGTTTCAAAAAATGCAAGTAAGGATATTCTATTAAAACTCGGATTAGAAGAAGAACATGTTAATCGAAATGTTATGAAACTTTCTGGAGGTCAGCAACAACGTGTAGCTATCGCGAGAGCGTTAGTATCAGAAGCCCCTATAATTCTAGCTGATGAACCAACAGGAAACTTAGATGAAAGTACTGCAGAAGAGATAATAGAAATCTTAAAAAAGGTAGCTGTAGAAAACAATAAATGTGTTATCGTAGTTACTCACAGTAATCAATTAGCGAGTGCTGCTGATGTAGTATTAGAGTTGAAAGACAAAAAGTTAAAAGTTAAATAAGTAAAAAGCGAGATTGACTTTAGAAATTGATTGTGTTAAATCAAAATCCTTAAGTTGATCTCGCTTATTTTATTAATTATAAGTGTTTTTTTAAACAAAATAGTTTTATCAAGTTCGTTTAGTGCTTCTTCAAAACTATAAACAAGTGTTCCATGTTTTAAAATACCACCTAGAACATAGTGATTCATCGCATAACTTGGAATATCGTATTTGTTTGCAGATTTTAATCGAATATCAGAATTTATTGCGATAATCTTTTTCTTAAGTGCAATTGCAATCCCTAACTCAACCATTACACCACTGTCTTCGTTTGTAACATCAGCTAAGAAGATGTCACAGTTTTTAACAGCTTCAGTGTCACCATTAAAAATATCTTGGGGTGTAGGTAGAGTTTGTTTATCTTCATTAAAAGGCTGTTCTATTGGATTAAAAACAGATAATCTTTCTCCAAATTTTTCTTTTAATAATTTTCCTTCTTTTAAACGTTGAGCTATTTCAGCTTCATTAAATAATGCTCCAGCTAAATAAAGTTTCATAGAATAGTCCTCCTTTGTCTTTAATAAAATTATAATATATAAGGGGATAATTTTACAACTAAAGTATAAAGGAATTGATAGTGATTATATGTTCTACTAGTTATTTTAAAGATAATCAATTATAATATATATGAAATGTTTTAAAGTGAAAATCTATATAGATATATATTTACAGTTTTAAAGGTGAATTGTTGACAGGGGTATAGATATATTATATAATGAAGTTAATAAAGAAATGGACGTGGTTCGTCCTACCTAAAAGCTCTTGTCTACACAGGGGCTTTTTTGCATTTTGAAGTGAGTGGGGAATAAGATTATGAAAAAATTTAATAATATAGATAATCAAATAAAATTATTGAAATCTAGAAATTTAAGAATACTGAATGAAGAAAAAGCTAAAGAAAATCTAAAGTTATATGGTTATTATGAAATAGTGAATGGTTATAAAAATTTACTTTTAAAAGATATAGACACATACAAAGATGGAGTAACTTTTGAACACATGTTTTCATTGTTTAAATTGGATAGTGATATAAAAGATATAGTATTGAATATAACGTTAGAGTTTGAAATTATATTGAAAAATGTATTAGCTTATGAAATATCTAAAAAATATGGGGTTATTGAAAGTGAATATCTAAAAAGGGAAAATTATAAGGGGAAGAGGTTTTTTATAAAGGACAATTGCAAAGTATTTCATCTAGATATTTTATTAGATAAATTTAATCTGATAAAGAATTGTAATGCTCAGCCTTTTAAACATTACCGTGAAAGTCATAACCATATTCCTCCATGGATACTTTTCAAGGGGGCTACATTTGGTAATATGTATTATTTTTATATGGAGCAAAAAGCAGAAGTAAAAAATAGAGTAATTAGTACAATATTTGGTGTTTCAACCAGAGAAATTGAAGAAAAAAAAGAATTAAAAAAATTATTTGCAGATGGTATAGCTCTTGTTTATCAGTTTAGAAATAGAACAGCTCATGGAGGAAGGGTTTATAATTTCACTACCTATAGGGAATATATTAGATTTAATACAATTTTTCATAATAAATCTGGTATTTCTAATAAATTATACAGATTTGGTTACGGTAAAAATGATTTATTTACATTCATAAAAATTTTTTAGTTTTTATGCCAAAGGATTTAAATGAAAAATTAAATATAGGAGCTAGAAGTATTTTAAAAGATTATTTGTCAAAATATCCAGAAGATAAGAATATGCTTCTTACAGAAATAGGAGTGCCTCCAACAATAATTGAATTTGATCTAGAAGAAATTTTTTATGTAACTATGTATTAGTTGGAGAAAAATTGTGATTAGTTTTTATAGTTATAATCAATGCAGTATGTATTATCTTTCTAATTTTACTAGTTATTTTAAATTATTTCTATTATAATAATTAATGAAGTAAAGAATATATATGTGAGGAATTTATTGATGAAAAGTGTTGTACTTTGTGAAAAGCCTTCGGTTGCTCGTGATATAGCGAGGAATCTTGGAGCGAGAAATAATAAAAATGGTTGTCTTGAAGGGGATAAATATGTTGTTACTTGGGCATTAGGTCATTTAATCACCCTTCAAACGCCTGATAAATATAAGGAATTTAATAATGTAAGCTTAGAAAATTTACCGATGATTCCAAAGTTTATGAAAACAGAAATAATTAAGAAAACTTTCAAACAATATAAAGTAGTAGAAAATGCTTTAAACAGAAAAGATGTTAATGAAGTTATCATTGCGACTGATGCAGGTCGTGAAGGGGAGCTTGTTGCTCGTTATATTATCGATAAAGCGAAATGCAATAAAAATGTAAAAAGACTTTGGATTTCTTCTGTAACAGATAAGGCGATTAAAGATGGATTTAGAAATCTAAAAGATGGGAAAGAATACTTAGGACTATATCATTCAGGTATAGCACGTGCTAATGCTGACTGGTTAGTTGGAATAAATGCATCTAGAGCATTAACATTAAAATACAATGCGTCACTTAACTGTGGTCGTGTTCAAACTCCAACATTGCAGATGGTTTTTGAGAGAGAAGAAAAGATTAAACAATTTAAACCAAAAGATTATTATACTTTTGAAGCACAAATCGATGGTGTTAAGTTTAGCTGCGGTAATAGTGAATTTAATCTGGAAAAAGCAGAACAATTCATTAAAAAGAACATCAACAAAGAAATTAAATTTAATGATGTTCAGAAAAAATCTAAAACATCATCAGCAAAGCCATTGTATAATTTAACTGATATTCAGCAAACAGCGAGTGCGTTATTCGGTATGTCACCGAAACAAACATTAAACATCGTTCAAAGTCTATATGAAAGACATAAGGTATTAACTTACCCAAGAACAGATAGTAGATATTTAACTAGTGATATGAAGAACACTTTAAAAGATCGTATTCAAGCAATTGGTGGAGATTTTAAAGAAACTACCGCAACATTACTTAAAGTAAAAGACTATAATACTAAGAAGATTATTAACAATGCAAAAGTTAGTGATCACCACGCTATTATTCCTACTGAGCAAAGAGCAAACTATATGTCGATGTCTGATATGGAGACTAAAATATATAATTTAGTAGCGAAAAGATTTTTAGAGAATTTATTACCAGAGTATAAATATGAAGAGACTACGTATTCATTTAATCTTGAAATAAGGTGTTTACTGCAAAGGATTAAAAGTAATTCAAGAGGGATATAAAGAATTAAGTAGAGAAGAATTGCAAAATAAAACTGTTAATCTTCAAAATGGTATTTATAAAATGGAATCATTAGTTTATAATAAAAAACAAACAACTCCACCTAGTCATTATACTGAAGGTACTCTAATTTATGCGATGGAAAATCCATTTGAGTTTGTTGATGATGAGAATGAGAGAAAGATTCTTAAAGAAACAAATGGTATTGGTACTGTAGCAACACGAGCAGATATATTAGAAAAATTATTTACAAATGATTACTTAGTTTTAGATAATGGACGAATCAAAACTACTAACAAAGCGAAGCAACTTCTAAACTTAGTACCTAAAAATCTTAAGAGTCCATCTTTAACTGCAGTTTGGGAGAAACAATTAGATAATATTGCTAAGAACAAACTTTCAAAAGATAAGTTCTTAAATGATGTTAAAGAATATACGAAATCATGTATTGCAGAGATTAAAGATAGCGAAGATAGATTTAAACATGATAACATTAGTGGTAAGAAATGTGAAGAATGTGGTAGTTTCATGCTTGAGGTAGATAAAAAAGGTACAAAGATGCTGAAATGTTCTAGTCCATCTTGTCGAAATCGTAAGGTCATTAGTAGATTAACAAATCTTCGTTGTGATAATTGTCATAAAAAGATGACTTTATTTGGTAATGGTGAAAATGCTACTTATCGTTGTCAATGTGGTAATTCGTTGAAACAAAAAGAAGTAGATAAACGAATTAAATCTAGTAAAAAAGACAAAGCAAGTCGTGTAGATATGAAAAAATACATGAAACAAGAAAAATTAGAAAACAATGCTTTAGCAGGTTTAGCAGGATTGAAATTAAAATAAGGTGCTGACACAATAGACCTAAACTTAAACAGAGTGTATATGAGAACTCATAGACGGAGTGGTTTATTGATATCTAAATTCGCTTTAATAAAAGCTTTTTGAGTATATCATAATAACTTTGCGGGGGTGACTCTACAAAATCGATTTCTCCGAAATCACGATTTTTGAGTCACTCCCAATGTAAAATTATTTATAGTGTAATATATTTTTTAATTAAATTTATCGATTAATTATAGCTGATAAATTAACTTTTTTCACTTTAATCTAGTGTTTAAAACAACTCTATGCTATAATATATATTGAAAAAATTTGTCTGAGAGGTAAATGATGAAATATGTATCAGTGGCTGTAGATGGGCCAGCAGGATCAGGAAAAGCACAATAACTAAAATGGTAGCAAAATCATTAGGATTCAACTATGTTGATACTGGTGCAATGTATAGAGCGTTAACGTATAATTTCTTATCTAATGGATTAGATGAATTAGAAGAAGAAAAAAATTAAAGAATTATTGAGTAAAACAGACTTCAAAGTTGAATATGTCGATGGAGTTCAATATGTTTATGTTAATGATGAGGAAGTAAGTGATAAAATTAGAACATCAGAAGTATCGAAATTTACTTCGCTATTCGCTAAATCTCCATCGGTGAGAGATTTCTTAATTGATACTCAAAGAAATCTAGCGAATACTAATAATATTATTATGGATGGTAGAGATATTGCATCTGTAGTGCTTCCAAATGCTGATGTTAAAATTTTCTTAACTGCATCAGTTGAAGAGAGAGCTAGAAGAAGAGTATTGGATTTTGAACGTCAAGGTATAGAAAATGTAGACTTTGAAAAAGTAAAAGAAGATATCAAAGCGCGTGATTGGCAAGATGAGAATAGAGATATTGCACCGCTAGTTAAAGTGGAATCAGCTACATTGATAGATACAACTAGCTTAACTATTGATGAGGTTGTTGAAAAGATGACTGAACTAGTTAAAAGTGTAGAAAAATAGAAATTAGTAGGAGAGTACTATGTATAATTTTATTAGAAAGTTATTAGCACTGTATTATAAAACTTTTTACAAGGTTACTATTGTTAATAAAGAAAAAATCGAGAATGCTAAAGGTGTTGTAATTTCTGGAAATCACTTGAGCAATCACGACCCACTATTATTTCCAGCATTCTTCGATAAAAAAATACGCTTCATAGCAAAAGAAGAATTATTTAAAATTATTTTTGTGAAACAGGCTTTAGAAGCTACAGGAGCAATACCAATTAAGCGTGGAACGTTTGATAGAACGGCGATAAATAACAGTATAAGATTACTTAGAGAAGGTGAAGTTGTTGGGATTTTCCCAGAAGGAACTCGCTCGCACTCTAAAGAACTAGATTTAGGTGAGTCTCATAACGGAGCATCATTTATCGCAACTAGAGCAAAAACTAAAATTATCCCATTTGCAATTATACCTAATAAAAATTTCAGATTTTTTTCTAGTATTAAGATTGTAGTTGGGGATGAAATTGATGCAGCGGCATTAAAAGAAGAAGGTAAGAGTCATGATGAAATTACTGCGATTTTAATGGAGAGCATTTCTGAATTGATTTCAAAGGAGAAGTAAAGTGTACGAAAAAACTATAAAATTCAAATTAGAAAAAAAATTCTTCAATCAATCAGGATTTTTAGATAATAAATATGTTTATGATTGGATGAATTTAGCTAAAAAATATTATTTAAATGGTTTAGGTATTGATATTGATTCTTTAATAAACTATGATTTATATTATGCTGATATTGATGTTAAGTATTCTATTAGATCAAATATCAGATACAATAGCCAAGATATCTTTATTAAAACATGGATTGAAAAACATAGTGGTATTAAAACTATATTTTCATATGAATTCTATGTGGATGGGGAAGTTGTGATTATTGCTACAAGTTCTCACAATATTCTTGGTACTGATAGCGATCGTGCTATTAGAATAGACCGTAACTTACCGAAATGGGATCAAATCCTTAAAGATGTAGTAGGTAATGAATATACAGAGTAAGTTTTTTAATAAAAATGAGCAGCTAGTAACTATATAATTTATGGTTATTAGTTGTTCATTTTTAATTATTGTCTAAAATTTCAGTGGAAAAGATATTAATTTTTAAATGATATCAATGATATAACTAGTTTTATTTACAATAGCCACTTGTACATTTGTAAATGATGTGAGACAAAAAAAAGTTAAAAAATAAATACCTGATATGATAGTAGTTACAGAGAAGCTAGCTTCTCTGTAACTCTTGCCTTTTCTCAACAGGAGTTAGCCATCCTAAAGTCTGCATAGGAAGTCGATTAGAACGATATAGATATTTCTTCATTTGGTTAATAAGGTCATCATAAGAATAAAAGATAAGTATTTATAAAAGCGTTCGTTATCATTTCTATGACTTCTTTCGACTTTACCATTATGCCATGGAGTTCTAGGTCTAATGAGTGGTGTTTTATATC
>CAKMQF010000088.1 GCA_927911745.1 uncultured Gemella sp. | reverse complement strand
AAATTATTAATGCAGCTGTATTAGACAAGTTTAGAGAACGAACATTTTCGCTCATTGGAATACGTAATGCTTGTTCACTATATTTCTCTCTAAATTCCTTTGGTAAACCTTTTGTCTCTCTACCAAAAATAAAATAGATATCCTCATTATCTGTATTTGAAAAATCAAAATCACAATAATTTTTTGTTCCAAATTTAGTTATAAGATAATAGTGCTTATCATTAGTTGCTTCTAAAAACTCATCAAAACTATCCCAAACAACTAAATCTAAATGTTCCCAATAATCTAAACCAGCTCTTTTTACATGTTTATCATCAATAGAGAATCCTAGCGGTCTAATTAAGTGTAATCTTGTATTAGTTCCAACACAAGTACGTGCAATATTTCCTGTATTAGCTGGAATCTCTGGTTGGAATAAAACTATATTATTCATAATTAACTAGAATGGAAGTTTGCCACCGAACATTCTTCCAAGACCCTTTCTTTTAGATTTATCATTCATAAGCCCGCCGAATTGTTTCATCATTTTTCTCATTTCTTCGAACTGTTTGATAAGTTTATGAACCTCATTAAGAGGACGACCACTACCTTGTGCAATACGTTTTCTACGTGGTACGTTTATAATATCAGGATTTTGTCTTTCTTCAATTGTCATTGACTTAATAATAGCCTCGATATAGACAAATTGTTTTTCATCAACAGCATCTAAATTCATATTTTTTAGTTTACCCATTCCTGGAATCATTCCAAGTATGTCTTTAAGACTACCTAATTTTTTAACTTGTTCTAATTGAGTTAAGAAATCTTCAAAAGTAAAACTTTGATTTAGAATTTTTTCCTGCATTTTTTTAGCTTCATCTTCATCAATAGAAGCTTGTGCTTTTTCAATTAATGTAAGTACGTCACCCATACCTAAAATACGAGATGCCATACGTTCTGGGTGGAATAACTCAAGGTCATTCATTTTTTCACCCATACCGACTAACTTAATTGGTTTTCCTGTAATTGACTTAATAGATAATGCAGCACCACCACGAGTATCACCATCTAACTTAGTTAGTACTAAACCAGTAATATCAAGTTGTTCATCAAATGAAGTCGCAATATTAACTGCTTCTTGCCCTATCATAGAATCGACAACAAGTAATATTTCATCTGGTGTTGTAGCAGCTTTAATATTCTTTAATTCATCCATTAATAGTTCATCGATGTGTAAACGTCCTGCTGTATCGATGATTACATAATTGAAGTAATTTTCTTTAGCAAAAGCTAATCCATCCTTAACAATATCTACTGGATCTTTATCTACATAAAATACTTCAATATCAAGTTGCTTACCTAATGTTTTTAATTGTTGAACTGCAGCAGGTCTATAAACGTCAGCAGCAATAAGAAGCGGTTTTTTCTTCATAGTCTTTTTAACTTTAAGCGCTAATTTACCTGCTGTTGTTGTTTTACCAGCCCCTTGAAGACCAACCATCATAACAGTAGTAATTTTACCACCTTGGTTTAATTCAACATTAGATCCACCTAGTAGTTCAACTAATTCTTCATTTACGATTTTTACAACTTGTTGTGCTGGAGTAAGAGATTTCATAACCTCTGTTCCAACTGCTCTTTCACTTATTTTCTTAACAAATTCTTTTACAACTTTGAAGTTAACGTCCGCTTCTAATAAAGCTAATCTAACTTCACGCATCATTTCTTTTACATCCGCTTCTGAAACTTTACCTTTTCCAGTAAGCTTAGCTATTGTATTTTGTAATCTTTCTGATAAATTCTCAAATGCCATACAAGCTCTCCTAATTTTCTAGTTTTATCAATTCTTCAACATACGTTAGTACTTCTGTATCAGTAGTTGATTTTTTTATCTCATTTAGTAAAAACAATCTCTGATTGTTTAATTTAATTAAATTTAACTTCTCTTCAAACTGTTCTAATTCTAATATTGTTCTCTTAATATTATTAGATACAGCTTGTTTTGATATATTATAATTTTCAGAAATCTCTGTTAGCGATAAATCGTTAAAATAATAGTCATCTAAATACTGTCTTTGTTTATCACTAAGTAATTCAGAGTAAAAATCATAGAGTTGTGAAATCTTTATAACTTGTTCTATTTCCACAATCTTCCTCCAGTCATTAAATATAAATCTACATCATTATATTATACGATAAAATCGCGTTTTTTTCAAATTTTTACCGCTTTTTTAAAAATAAAATCAACTCAAATTAAAACTATTTTGAGCTGATTTATTTACATTTATTTTAAAATATATAATTTACTTTTAATACAAATTAATTTGAATTATTTACATATAATCCAGTGCAGAATTATCAATCGTTATTGTAATTTTCTCTCTAGAGAAGCTTTCAGCAAAATAATCATTAATATACTTTAATAAAGGATAAAGTTTATTATAATCTTCATCTTGATATCTTATAGCAATATTGAATTTATATTCATTATTTACTTTATAAAATAGACTCTTATTAGGCCCTAATATTGATAAATTAGTTTGTTTCTTACTAATAAAATCGAATATCATCTTAGCAACACGTTCTGTCTTTTGTTCATCATATCCTTTTATTGTTATAAAGGAGATTTTACAAAATGGAGGATAGTCTATTAACTTTCTTCTGTTAAGTTCATATTTATAAAATTTCTCATAGCTATGTTCAATTGCATAATCTAGTATATTGCTGGCTATATTAGTTTGAAAGACAACTTCTCCTTCCTTCTCACTTCGTCCAGCCCTACCAGCAGTTTGAACTAGTAATTGGAATAATTTCTCATTAGCTTTAAAACTAGGTAGTGCTATCATATTATCAATAGATAATACACCAACTAAAGTAATATTTGGAAAATCTAGTCCTTTTGAGATCATCTGTGTTCCTAATAGAATATCAGATTTATGATTTTTAAAATCAGTAAGTAGCCTTTCATATGCCCCTTTTCTACTAGTGGTATCAGAGTCCATCCTTGTAATTCTAACACCTGGTATATTTTGATACAGGTACTCTTCAACACGCTGTATACCATAATTCCCCGAAACTAATTCTGGATGTTCACAACACTTAGGTATATTAGAAATTTTCTTTTGATATCCACAAAAATGACAATGTAGTGAATTATCATGTTTATGATAGTTTAAACTTATATCACAATTTTCACATTTATATAAATGCCCACACGAAAAACAACGAATAAAGTTAGTATATCCCCGCTTATTCATTAATAAGAGTACTTGTTCCTTCTTCTCTATTTTTTCTTTTATCTTAGTAAGTAATTCACTAGCAATAACATCTTCTTTTTCTTCGGTATGAACTATATTTATCATCGGTAATTTATTATTAAACCTATGTGTAAGCTTTAATAAATTATTAGGATTATTCTTTTCAAAATTATAATATAGATCAACTGAAGGTGTTGCACTAGCATATACTACAGTAGATTTATTATAGATTCCACGCTTTCTAGCAATATCCTTAGCATCATATCTTGGTGACTCAGTTTGTTTATAACTATTTTCATGTTCTTCATCAATGATAATAATACCTAGATTATTAAATGGTGCAAAAACTGCAGAACGAGTACCTAAGCATATTTTAACTTTACCATCAAGAATTTTTTTCCACTCATTATACTTTTCTTTTGCATTAAGTCTAGAATGTATAACTGCTATGTTATCGCTGAATACTTTTCTAAATTTCTTTTCAATTTGCGGGGTTAATATTATCTCTGGTACTAAAATGATAGCTTCTTTCCCTTCTTTAATCACCTTTTCTACAAGCTTTATATAAATCTCCGTTTTCCCTGCACCTGTTACACCATGTAAAAGATACTCATTGAATTTATTACTATCGAAACTCTCGCTAATTCTGTCATAAATTTTTTGCTGGTGTTCACTTAATTTCGTACTATTTTCTAGTATAGATGTATTTATATCATGTTTAACATCTTCTTCTATAATTCTAATGACATTCTTTTCAAGTAGTTTTTTCGTGACAGAGTTTCCTATATTTAGTTTATCTTTAACCTTTGATTTTTTTATTTTATCATTAGTAATTAAATAGTCGACTAATTCTTTTTGTTTTTTTGTTAATTTAACATCTTCATATTTATCTAACACATAAAACTCTTCTGTTTCGCTGTTTTTAATTTCTTTAATCTTACTTATCAGCCTAATAGCTTTTAGTGAGATTAAGTATCCTATTTGTTCAATTGAAAATATCTTCTCAAATTTATTCTTTTCGATTAAATTATCCGTATTAAAATGTTTTGCATAATCTAAAAGTAATGTTTTATTACCATCAAGAAGCTCATAGTATTCTATATACTTATTCTTTAGGCTTGTAGGGACAATTGTTTCAATTGCCTGTATTCTTGTACAAAATAGTTCATCAGCCATTACTTTAGACAATAAAATCATTTCTTTTGTTAATATTGGAAAGTCATCCTTTAGTCTTTTAATATATTTAAACTTATTCGTTATATCTACTTCAGAATTCCCACTTCTAGTATCTACTACATACCCTTGAACCGTTCTTGTTCCAAAAGGAACCTCGACTCTGTATCCTACTATATCCATATCTTTAAATTCCTCAGGCACAAGATAAGAATAAACTTGATTAACATTATGATTATTTACATCAATTATTACCTCAGCATACATAATCTCACCTCCTTTAAATTAAAGTTAATTTATTTTGATATTTCATCAACTATAGCTTTTGCTATATTATTTTTATTGCTTTTATCAATTTTCTTAATATTATCGTATCTGTCTATTATATAGACCTCATTATAATCACTACCAAAGCCTATATCTTTTTTAGATATATCATTAGCGACAATATAATCAAGATTTTTCTTAACAATCTTTTCTTTTGCATATTCTATCAAATTATTTGTTTCAGCAGCGAAACCAATAACTTTTTGACCTTCACGTTTATTATCACCCACATATTTTAATATGTCTTGCGTTCTTTGAAATTCAATTGTTAAATTTCCATCTTGTTTTTTTACTTTTTTATCAAAAACTTGAACTGGTGTGTAATCTGATACAGCTGCAGCCTTTATAATAAAATCACAATCCTTAAAATTATTTTTTACTGCTTCAAACATATCATTCGTGCTAGTGATTTTTACTTTCTTTACATTATTGCTAATACTATCATTATCAACGCTGGACACTAAGATTACTTCTGCTCCTCTTCTTGCACACTCATTCGCAATAGAAATACCCATTTTCCCTGTAGATGGATTTGTTAAGCATCTAAATGGATCGATAAATTCTTTTGTAGGTCCCGCAGTTACCAACACCTTTTTCCCTTTTAAATCCTGTTCAACTTTTTGAAACACAAAACTTTCAATTTTTTCGATTGAAGGGAATTTACCTTCTCCTACATCTCCACATGCTAAAAGCCCACTATCAGGTTCCACAAAATTAAAACCAAGTTTAATTAATCTATTCATATTATCTTGAATAATCGGATTTCTATACATAAATGTATTCATCGCTGGAACAATATAAACATTAGATGTATCTCTAACTGCTAACATTAACGAAGTAGCTAAGTCATCTGCAATTCCATTTGAAAATTTTGAAATCAAATTTGCTGTAGCTGGTGCTACAATTATTTTCTCCGCCCACTTCGTTAAGTCTATATGTTGTATTTCATTTTCATCGATTTCTTCAAAAGTGCTAGTATATACTCTATTTTTTGTTAAAGTTTGAAACGGTAGCTGCGTAACAAATTTTTTCTGCATTTTTTGTAAGTATTACTTTAACATTATTACCTTGCTTCACAAGAGAGCTGCATAATCAATTGATTTATATGCTGCAATGCCCCCTGAAACTATTAATAAAATATTCATGGAATTCTCCTCTAAACTTAATTAATATAAGTCATGATCAGTATTATTTGTTCCAAAAACCGCTGTTTCAAGTTTCGATAGTCTTTTTAATATATCCAAGTTTGTTACCTGAACAGGTTTATCTTCACGACTTGTATTTTTTAAAGCTTCAATTTTTATTTTTAAGTTTTGATTTTCTATTTCTAATTCTTTAAGTCTAGTTATAAGTTTATCTAGCTTCATATAGTCTTCAATTATTAAATCTAAATAGTCATTAACATCTTCTTCACTATATCCTTTGACTCTACTTTTTCTAAACTCTTTTTCATAAATTTCTTTTGCTGTTAAATTTAATTCAACACTCATAATTTAACTCCTTTAATTAAATTCACTAAAATAGGCAACACAACTAACAAAATATAGCGGTGCTGTTTCAGCTCTCAGTATTCTTTTTCCTAATCCTATCACATCAAATTTATTTTCAGTTAAAAAATCAACCTCCTGCTCAGAAAGTCCACCTTCACTTCCAAACACTGCTATAACCTCTTTATTACTTAAATCAGAATGCAATAAATTTTTCAAGTTAATATTTTCCTCATTAACAGATTCCTTCTCATAAGCTACAACTTTATGATCAAACTTTTCAGAAAATGCAATTAAATCTTTTAAACTATCGACATAGGTAATATCAGGAATTACATTTCTCTTAGATTGCTCAGCAGCCTCTTTTACAATTTTATTCCATCTATTTAACTTAGAATCTACCTTATCTTTTTTTATTTTGGCAATATTTCTCTCAGAATTAAATAAAACTATATTACTAACACCTAATTCAGTTAATTTTTGCATTAAATATTCAATCTTATCATTTTTTAATGGCGGAATAGCCACTGTTATCTTTGTCGATAATTCATTAGTACCTATTACTTGTTCATACGGAGTAATAAGAACCTTGTCCACATTATTATCAACAATAGTACAAATGTATTTAATTTCATTATTAAATACAACATATACTTTATCTTCTATTTTCTTTCTCATAATTCTTACAATATGATTACTGTCATCTTTAGACAATTCATATGTCGATTCAACATTCAAATCTTCATTTATAAAATACTGTTGCATAAAAACTCCTAAATTTTAATCTTACAGTTAATTTTACCTCATAATTCATATTAATTCAATAGTAGCAATTCCAATATAAAAGTAACGACTTGCAAATATAATTTACAAGTCGTTAGTCATTTTGTCAATTTTAGTTTAAAAATAATTCAAACAAAATTGACAATAATATTGAATTTAAAATATATTAGTTAGCTTCCAGCTGGAATATATCCTTCGATATGTTGTTTAGCTAATTCTTCATGCTCTGGGTAAGTTTTTGAGAAATAAGCTTTTCCATCTTTTGTAGCATGTAAGAAGTATAAATAGTCTGTATTCTCAGCATTATTTAATGCTTCGTAAGACGCAGATCCAATAGATGAAATAGGTCCTGGCGGCAACCCAATTACAGCATAAGTATTATAAGGTGAATTTAATGATAATTCAGCCTGCGTTGGGGCTCCAGTTAACTTATCAGCTGCATAATTTGCTGAAGGGTCTGTTTGTAATTTCATTCCTTGAGCTAATCTATTTAAGAACACACTTGCAATAAGTTTATTCTCATCTGATTTCGTAGATTCTTTTTCAAGAATACTTGCCATTGTCATATATTCATGAATAGAAATTTGTTTATCTTGTCCATTTATTTTCCAAGTTTTATTATTTTTCTTATACAATGGCACTACTTTTTCGTTAGCTAACTTAACCATTTTAGTAATTAAGCTTTCTACAGTCTCATTATCACTTATCTCATAAATAGCTGGGTATAAATATCCTTCTAAGCATATTTAATATCTTTCCATAAACATCATCCGTGATTAATTCAGGGAATTGTTTCTGTAAATTTTTTAATAAATTCAGCATCATTAACTTTTTCTAAAAATTCATCACTACTTAATTTAGTTTTTTCTAAATTCTTAGCAATCTTAAGAATAC
>CAKMQF010000087.1 GCA_927911745.1 uncultured Gemella sp. | reverse complement strand
AAAATAAAGAGATAAAAGCGATTTTTGATATTTCTGGTGGAGATATTGCAAATGAGATTTTAGATTATTTAGACTATGATGTAATAAAAAGAAATTATAAACCCTTCTTTGGCTATAGTGATTTAACGACAGTCTTAAATGCTTTGAGAAGTCAAACGAATGAAGTAAATTATTTGTATCAAATACTAAATATTATTGAGAGTGAAGAAATCAAAACTAGAGTTGAAAATACTTTTATGAAAAATAAACAGACTTTATTTGATGTGAAATGGAAATTTCTGCAAGGAAGTAGAATAGAAGGTGAAGTAATCGGAGGAAATATTAGATGTTTTCTAAAACTAGTAGGTACTAGATATTTTTCTGAAGTAGAAAATAAGGTTCTGTTTATAGAAGGATTAGGAACTTCTATAGAGGGATTGGTTACACATCTTGCACAGTTAAAGCAGATTGGAGTTTTTGATAAAATTTCAGGATTATTAATAGGAACTTTTACAAAAATTGAAAAGAAATTTCTGTAGAGGAACTATTTGAACTTATTCAAGAGTACATTCCATCTTCTTTAGCAGTAGCTAAAACACAAGAAATCGGACATGCGAAAAACTCTAAAGCACTAAAAATTGAAGAGAAAATATATATTAAAAATGAGTTGATCTAGCTGATCAACTCATTTATTTTTATAGTTTATACCATTTTGAAATTGCTTGAGTTCCATTTGTGTTACGAACTTCTTCTTCTAATTCGTTGTAAATTTTATATGCTGTCTCAAGACCAGGTAGTTTAATGTCCATTTTTTCACATTCTTCTAAAGCTAGTTTCATATCCTTAATAAAGTGATGAGTAAAGAATCCAGGTTTAAAATCTTCATTTAAGATACGTGGTCCGTATGAAGTCATTGAGAAGCTTCCACCTGAACCTGTTGATACTGTCTTGAAGAATGAGTCTAAGTCTAAACCAACTTCTTTGGCGAATTTAAAGCTCTCAGCGACAGAAATCATAGTTGTAGCTATTGCAATCTGATTGGCAAGTTTTGTGTATTGCCCTTTACCAGCTTCACCAAAATATGTAATATTTTTACCTAATTTTTCAACTAGTGGAAGAACAACTTCTTCGAATACTTTCTTATCTCCACCAACCATAATTGATAAAGTAGCATTTCTTGCTCCAACATCTCCACCTGTTACAGGAAGATCAAGTGCATATGCACCAACTTTTAGAAATTCATTACTAATTTTTTCAGCTAGAGTAGGAGAAGAAGTAGTCATATCTATAAATACTTGACCTTTTTTAGCTGTTGTAATAAGTCCATTTTCACCCAAATAAACTTCTTCAACATCTTTAGGGTAACCTACTATTGTAAATACTACATCAGCAAATTCAGGTGCGTCTTTTACTTCGTTAAGAAGTGTAGCTCCACGACTTACTAAGTTATCAGTTTTACTCTTTGTTCTGTTGTAGACAAAAAGTTCGTGACCAGCATCCATAAGGTGACCAGCCATACTTTCTCCCATAACTCCAGTTCCAATCCATGCAATTTTCATAGGGAATGCCTCCAATAAATAGTTTTATGTTCTTTAATTATATCATAAACCGATGAAAACGCTATGCTAAATGATTATAGATAGAAGAAAAGAAATTTAATATCATAGCACTTCAAAATATGGTATAATATTCAAGGTAAGAAGATAACTAGGAGGATATCGTGAATAAAAGTAAATTAAAAGAATTTTTTTTGTGTACAAGACCACATAGTTATCCAGCATCAATAGCACCAGTTTTGTTTGGGGCTACTTATGCTTTAGGATATGAGATTAAGTTTTCGATTTTAAAATTTATTTTGTTTCTACTGGCATGTCTATTGATTCAAGCAGCAACCAATCTGTTTAATGAATACTATGATTATAAGCATGGTTTGGATAAAATTGATTCTGAGGGAATTTCTGGTTCGATAGTAAAGGGGAATCTAAGTCCTAGAGAAGTTATGGTAGGTGCGTTGGTATTATATGCGCTAGCTTTTATACTAGGATTAATTCTAACTTTTATGACTAGTCTTTATGTATTATTAGTAGGGTTAGTGTGTATGCTTGCTGGTTATTTTTATACAGGTGGAAAGTACCCTATAGCTTATTCTCCTTTTGGGGAAGTTGTTTCTGGATTTTTTATGGGGACAATAATTATTTCTTTATCGTTTTACTTCCAAACTGGATATGTAAATTCTGATATTATTGTCGTTTCACTACCGTTATTTATCATGATTGGAGCTATTTTATTAGCGAATAATATCCGTGATTTAGACAATGATAAAGAATCAGGAAGAAGAACATATGCGATATTAGTAGGAAGAAATTATGCGATTAAAACAATGGCAATTAGCTTTATCGTAGTATATTTATTAAATGTTTTATTTATAGTTACTAAATATGCTTCATGGTGGAATCTACTAATGTTTGTTACTATTCCTTTAGCAATAAAAAATAATTAAAGGTTTTAGTGCAAATAATCACAAAACAACAATGGCGCCATTTATGGTGTTAACAGCTAAGTTAACGATTTTTGTAGGATTTATAATGTCGTTAGCAAATATACTGAAATATTTACTGAACTAAAAAAATATAAAAAGAGTCAACTTTTTTTGTTGACATCTTAAACTAAAAGATATATAATAAATAATGTGTTTATGAGGTGATATTTAATGAAATGGTTAAGATCTTCGTTATTCAAAAATAATAGTGATACTTTTGTTTTTGAAGAAAATATAAATGTTAAAGTAGAACACTATGATAACTCTCTAAAAGATATTAGAGATGTTGTTGTTAGTGGAAAATTAACTCGAGGTGGACAAGATAAAATCTATGCCGATCTATTAATTAAAGGAAACTTCGAAATGATTTCAGGAAAAACACTTAAAGAAGTGGTTGTTCCATTTGAAATTGAAGAGAGAGAAGAATACGTTGATAAGTCTGTATTTGCAGGCGAAGAGGTATTCGACGTTAATTTAATGGATATGTATATTGACTTAACACCTTTAGTAAATGAGCTTATAATTTTAAATATTCCAATAACTACTTCTGATGAAGAAGAGTTAGAAATGGTTTCTGGTAATGACTGGGAAGTGGTTTCTGAAGAGTCTTTAACTGATGTTAAAGAAAAGAAAGAATCACCATTTGCGGCTCTTAATGGATTATTTAAAGAACAATAAGAATTATTTAAAATAATTGGAGGAAATTAACTATGGCAGTTCCTTTTAGAAGAACATCAAAAACAGCTAAAAGAAAAAGAAGAACTCACAAAAAACTATCTGCACCATCAATTACTATCGATGCAACAACTGGTAACTACGTAATGGGTCACCGTGTTGATAGAAAAACTGGTATGTACAAAGGTAGACAAGTTCTAGACGTTAAATAATTTAAATATTACCAAACCCTAAGGAGGTGTCCTTAGGGTTTTTTTATGTTTAAAATTAAGTTGAGTAAATGAAATATATGAGATTTGCATTTAAAGATTTAAATTTATATTAAAAATGATCAGAAAATAAATCTTTAAATTTGTATTAGTAAGTTGTATAATAAATATAAGGGTATAGAATATTATTTCTTAATTGTTTAGGAATAAGAAAAGGGGATTTTAATATGACAAATTATGGAATTGTTGGAACAGGTTATTTTGGTGCAGACTTAGCGCGTTCATTAGAGAAAATAAAAGATGCGAAGGTGACTGCAGTTTTTGATCCGGAAAATGGAGAGAAAGTTTCTAAGGAACTTAGTACAAAGAATTGCTCATCGTTGGAAGAGTTGGTAGGTCTAGATGATGTAGATTGCGTTATCGTTGCAACACCGAGTAATTTACATCGTGAGCCAGTATTATTAGCCGCTAAGAATGGTAAACATGTATTCTGTGAAAAACCAATCGCTTTATCTTATGAAGATTGTAAGGTTATGGTTGAAACTTGTCGAGAAAATAATGTGATTTTTATGGCAGGTCATATTATGAATTTTTTTAATGGAGTACGTCACGCAAAAGAATTGATTAAGCAAGGGAAAATTGGGGATGTAATATTTTGTCATGCTGCAAGAACAGGATGGGAAGAAAAACAAGAAACTGTTTCTTGGAAAAAAATTCGATCACAGTCTGGAGGACACTTATACCATCACATTCATGAACTTGATTGTATTCAATTTATTATGGATGATCTACCGGAGCAAGCAACTATGATAGGCGGAAATGTATGTCATGTCGGTGAAAATTTTGGTGATGAAGATGATTTCTTAATAGTTAATCTGGAATTTTCTAATAAACGATATGCAGTACTTGAATATGGGAATGCATTTAGATGGGGTGAACATTATGTCCTTATAGAAGGTACCAAAGGAGCTATAAAATTAGATTTATATAATACTAAAGGTACTTTAAGAGTAGTGGGAGAAGGAGAGAGTTATTTCTTAATCCATGAATCAAAAGAAGAAGATGATGATAGAACGGCTATTTATACAGGTAGAGGAATGGACGGAGGAATAGCTTATGGAAATCCTAATTTACGTTGTCCACTTTGGTTACAAAGCTGTATAGATAAAGAAATGTTGTATTTGCATAACATTTTGAATGGAGAAAAAGTATCAAAAGAATATGAAAAACTATTAAATGGTGTCGCAGCTCTAGAGTCAATTGCGACTGCTGATGCATGTACATTGTCTTTAAAAGAAAATAGAAAAGTAGAGTTGAGAGAAATAGTGAAATAGAAAATAAGAGACTAATAAAAACAATACTCCAAGAGAAATTCTCTTGGAGTATTGTTTTATAATATTAATCTAAGTATCCTAATTTTTTTAATTAGTTCTGCAGTTAAAACAGCTCCACCAGCTGCTCCACGTAATGTGTTGTGAGAAAGTCCTACGAATTTGTAGTCGAATAGGTTATCTTCACGTAAGCGACCTACAGTAATCTGCATACCTTTTTCGTTATCACGATCTAGTACCGGTTGTGGACGATCGTTTTCTTCATAGTATTTAATGAATGGTGTTGGAGCTAGTGGTAATTCATGTTTAGCAATTTCAGGGACATGATTTTTAATTTTTTCAACTAAAGTTTCTAGTCCAGGGTTATTTTCTAAGTTGAATGATACACAAGCAAGGTGACCGTCAAGAACTGGAACACGAATACATTGAGCTGATAGTTTCATAGAATCATCTGGAACGATTTTCCCATCAACTACTTTACCGAAGATTTTAAGTGGTTCTTTTTCACTTTTCTCTTCTTCACCACCGATATAAGGAATGATATTTTCAATCATTTCAGGCCATTCGTTGAAAGTTTTACCACTTCCTGAGATAGCTTGATATGTGCAGATAGATGCTTCTTTAACACCGTATTCTTTAATTGCTTCAAAGATAGGTACATAGCTTTGAATTGAACAGTTAGGTTTTGTAACGATGAATCCTTTTTTAGTTCCAAGACGTTCTCTTTGTGCAGGAAGAACATCAAGGTGAGCTGAGTTGATTTCTGGAATGATCATCGGTACATCATCTTTATTTCTGTTTGCAGAGTTGTTAGAAACAACAACAACTTCACGTTTAGCATAGTCTTCTTCAAGTTTGATTAAAGCTTCTTTATCAAGGTTGATAGCACAGAATACCATATCAATTCCTTCAGAAACTTCGTCAATTTTGTATAAGTCTTCAACAACTAATTCTTTAGTATATTCTGGAACTGCGTGGTCTAATTTCCAACGGCTTTCCATAAGTTCTCCATATTTTTTACCAGCAGAACGAGGTGATGCTGCTAATTTTACTACATCGAAGTATGGGTGATTTTCTAATAATACTAATAGGCGTTGACCTACCATTCCTGTTGCCCCAAGTACGGCTACTCTTGATTTTTGCATAATAAATTTCTCCTTTATTTATATAAAATTATTTCAAAAAAGAACTTCCTCTCTGCAATAGAAGAAGAAGTTCAAAAATTTTTAGCATATTAATTTAGAACTACTGTTCCTTCTTTATCAACTTTTAATAAAATTGCTTGCCAGTTATATTTTAATTTAGCAAGTTCAGTTTTTATTTTTTCAATATTGTTAGTATCACTAACTATATTCATAAGTGTAGAACCACTTCCAGAAATGAAAAATGCTGAACTATCAATCTTTTCACAGATTTCTCTAACTTCGTGATATTCATGTATTATTTCTTTTCTATAAGGTTCATGGATTTTGTCTCCCATAACCTTTTTAAGAAGTTCCAAGTCATAAGTTTCAAATGCCTTAATAACCGAACCAATACGCGACATTGAGTAAATAGCATCTTGAAGTTTAATTTCTTTTGGCATTACCTTTCTAGCTTCTTCAGTAGAAGTTTCGAAGTTTGGTATTAGTGCCAAGAAGTTAAATCTTTCATCGACTTCGTATCTTACAGTTACCGCTTCTTTACTATCAGTAGTGCAAGATGAGCTTAGACTTCCAAAAATAGCTGGTGAAACATTATCAGGGTGTCCTTCGATTTCGTTAGCTATTGTAAAGATTTCTTGTTTATCAATAGGAGTGTCAGTTAATAAGTATGCACCATAAATTCCAGCGACTACACAAGTAGAGCTACTACCTAAACCACGGCTTATCGGTACATCATTATCGATTGATATTCTAACACCTGAAATTTCTTTGTTTAACTTTTTAAGTGTAGTTAGTAACGTTTGATAAACTAGATTATTTTCATTTGAAAAACGTTCTTCAAATCCGACGAATTCTAGACCGCTGTCTAATTTCTCGAATTTAAAAGTAGTGTAAAGAGTCAAAGCAACACCAAGGCTATCAAATCCACATCCAACATTAGCTGAAGTGGCAGGTACACGAACACTCACCATTATAAATCACCTAGTTTCTCTAAGATGTATTTTTTCATGTCTTCTTTATTAATTACATCTTTATGTCTAATTTCTTTTTTATCAAGATCTCTTAAGTTTTCAGGGATAACTACCTTAGTTTGCTCGTGAAGTTTGTTCATAAGAGTAAATTCATCTTCACCTTGTGTTTCGAATAGAGAAGAGTAGACACTTTCTGTGAATTTATATGGAGATGCTGTTGACAGTACGATGCTAGCGTGCTCATTATCTAAGTTTTCAAGAAGAACCTTATAGGCTACTGCAGTGTGTGTATCTAGTAGGTAGTTATCTTTTTCATAGATAGCTTTGATAGTTTCTTTAGTTTGTTCGTCATCAGCAAAGCCAGCTTGGAATTTATCTTTAATCTTAGTCAGTACGTCACCAGTAACTTCAAAACGTCCAGTTTCTTTTAAATCTTTCATAAGCTTAGCGATATATTCATTGTCACAACCGCTAACGTAGTAAAGTAGACGCTCTAAGTTACTAGAAATTAAGATATCCATACTTGGGGATACTGTTTTCAAGAAGTCCCTGTTCTTATCATATACACCAGTCGTTAAGAAATCATAAAGTACATTATTGTTGTTACTTGCACAGATTAATTTGTTAATAGGTAAACCGATTTGTTCAGCATAGTAACCAGCAAGAATGTTACCGAAGTTACCCGTAGGTACAACAAAGTTTACTTTATCATTTAATTTTATTTTATTTGTATTTACTAAATCTAGGTATGAAACAACGTAGTAAACTACCTGAGGAATAAGACGTCCGATGTTGATTGAGTTTGCACTTGATAACTTAATATTTTTAGAAAGTAATTCTTTTTGAATTCTTCATCAATAAATAGTTCTTTAATTCCACTTTGAGCATCATCAAAGTTTCCGTGAATTGCACAAACTTTAGTATTTTTTCCTTCTTGAGTTTGCATTTGTGTTTTTTGTACTGTACTTACACCATCGTTAGGATAGAAGACCATGATTTTTGTTCTATCTACATCCTTAAAACCTTCTAAAGCAGCTTTACCAGTGTCTCCACTAGTTGCAGTTAAGATAAGAATGTCATTTTTATCTTCTACTTTAGTAAGTGCAGTTTTTGTTAGTTGTGGAAGAAGTGATAGACCAACATCTTTAAATGCACTAGTAGGTCCGTTGAATAATTCAAGAACATATCCGTCTTTTAACTCTACTAGAGGAGTTATGTTTTCATGAGAGAATTTTCCTCTATACGCTTCTTCCACACAGTTTTTAATTTCTTCATCGCTAAAATCAACAAAAAGTCTTAGGACAGCTTCAGCCACTTCGTAATAACTTTTTCCGATTAGGTTTTCTAAGTCTAATTTATTCTTTCCTAAATCTCTTAAAACGAAAAGTCCACCTTCTTCACTTAAACCTTGAAGAATAGCTTCACTTGGATTTAATTTTCTATTAATATCTCTTGTACTTTCGTAAATCATTTAAAATCTCCTTGCTTTATCGTTGTATATATGATACAATGTTCTTTGTAAAAATACAAGTGTTTTTTATAAAAAGAACTTTAATTTTTTTTATAACTATAATTTTACACCATAATAGGTTATAAAAACAGTCAAAATAATCAAAAAATTGAAATTTTTTGAAAATTCTTGATATTAAGATATTAAATAATTGACATAAGAAAATTACTTGTTAGACTTTTAAATATAATTGAAAATAAATATTGAATTTAGGAGAAAATAATTATGAAGATAGCGATTTTAGGATATGGAACTGTAGGTAGTGGAGTATACGAGATTATTACTAATGGTAAATCATCAGAGCTTGAAAAAATAGAAGTAAAAAGTGTCTTTGCTAGAAGTCGTGATAAAATGCATTTAGCTACTGATGATATTAATGAAATTATTAATGATGAAGAAATCTCAGTAGTTGTTGAATGTCTTGGAGGGCTTAATCCTGCGTATGACTTTATTAAAAGATCATTAGAGAATGGGAAACATGTAGTTACAGCAAATAAGGCTGTTGCTGCAAAATATTTAGACGAATTTGTTGAATTAGCTGAGAAAAATAATGT
Source organism: uncultured Gemella sp. (assembly GCA_927911745.1). Classification (GTDB taxonomy): domain Bacteria; phylum Bacillota; class Bacilli; order Staphylococcales; family Gemellaceae; genus Gemella. The sequence continues at coordinate 744 of CAKMQF010000087.1, read as the reverse complement.
GAAGTTTATTTTTGAAGCTAGTGTAGGTGGAGGAATTCCTTGGCTTGTAAACTTAGAAAGAACTAGACGTGTTGATGAAGTAAAACGTGTATATGGTATCTTCAATGGAACAAGTAACTTTATTCTTGATAATATGTATAGAAACAATCAAGAGTTCGGTTCTACATTAAAAACAGCACAAGATTTAGGCTATGCTGAAGCTGATCCAAGTGCGGATGTAGATGGTGGAGATGTTGTGAATAAGATTATCTTAAGTAATGCACTTGCTTTTGATATTCATGTTCAACCAGATTTTCCTACATATTCTATGAGAAATATTACTAAAAATGATATTGACTTCTTAAAGCAATATGATTTAGCTGTTAAATATATTGGAGAAACAAATGTAGAAGGTGGTAAGTATGAAACTTCTGTAATGCTTTCTATTTTTGGAAAAGAATCTCAAGAGGCTGCTGTTCCTCTAAATAATAACATTATTTCTTTAGATGGATCATTTATCGGAGAACTTAAGTTCTATGGACAAGGTGCAGGGAAATTTCCAACAGGAAATGCAATTGTTCAAGATATAGTAGACATTAATGAAGGTTCAACAAGAGTTGATGTTGTAATTAAGAATGACTTATCTTATTCAGAAGAACTGACTAGAAGAAATTATTTAGTTCGTTCGTCTGTAGAATTATCAGGGGAACTGGTAGAGAGTGTTGAGCAGTATAAAGGGAATTTCTATGTAAAAACAAAAGAAAT
>CAKMQF010000086.1 GCA_927911745.1 uncultured Gemella sp. | reverse complement strand
ATAAACCCGTTTAACGGGTAGCGGGCGTTAATATACAATAGGGCTTGAACGAATGTGAAGCCAGCGCCTTGAGGTGCGTGTTAGTAACAAAGGGTTATACCCGAAGAGAAAACCACCCCTTTTCAGGGGTGGTCATTATTTTTTTATTGCTATTTCTTTCTCAATATTTTCTAAGAAAACTTTTCTTTCTTGGAAATTTTTCTGTTTTAGAGTATTTTTATGATAAATTTTTAAAAAGTGAATATAATGATTTTAAAGAAGCAAAAAGCGGTGAAATATTATCTAAGTTAACGTCAGATAGTATAAAGATATCAGATTGGTATTCTCAAGGTAAAGTTATTTTAGTAACGCAGTCTTTTATTTTGTTTTCTATATTGATGTTTATGTGTAGATATAATGTTTCGATAACACTTATATTATTTTCTGTAATACTTGTATGTTTTTTTATTATAAAACAAATAAGTAAGAAGCTTTCGAATTGTATGAAGAGTGAACAGAAATTATTAGGTGAAACTAATCAATATATACTTCAGTCAATATTAGGTTATTTTGATTTAAAGCAATTAAATAAAGAACAGTACTTTATAGATTATCTTAAAGAGAATATTATAAATAAGAGAATAAAGGTCAATACTGACTTAGCAAAGTATTTTTCGTTATATATAGGTATATCTGCTACTGTTGCATTTATACTACCTATTGTTTCTCTATTACTTTCAGTGTATTTTATAATATATAAAGATTTTTCCATAGGTTCGGCTATTGCAATATTTTTCTACAGTTAGAATGTTAGATGAACCTATAATTTCTATATCAGATAAAATAACTGTTAGGCAGACCGCTCATAAGATAGAAAAGTGAGTTGTCTAAGACTTTCAATAATAAAAGCAATGAAGAGAAAGAAGTATTAAAAATTAGTAAATTTAATAGTGTAAATGTGAATATAGCTAGTTTTTATTTTAAAGATAATCTGATTTTATCTGATTTTAGATTAAACATAAATAAGGGTGATTTTCTAGTTCTAAAAGGAAGAAGTGGTGTAGGAAAGACGACGGTATCTAATCTTATATTAAGAAACATGCAAGAGGGTGCATATAAGTTAGATGGGGAAGTCTTAATCAATGAAAAAGATATATATAAGAATAATATTCAAGTTTTAGGAGAATTTTTGAAAGTAAGTCAAGAACCATACATATATGAAGCTACAATAAGAGATAATATTCTCTTAGGTGATTCATACGAGGATAGACTTGATGAGATAGTTAGATTATTACACCTGCAAGAATTAATTGATAAATTAGGATATAATTATTTATTGAAAGAAAACGGAAAAAACTTAAGTGGTGGAGAAAAGCAAAGACTAGAGTTGGCTAGAATATTAATAAGAAGACCTGAGTTTATTATTTTGGATGAACCGACAAGTGCTATGAATACCAATTTGAGTGAATTAATAGTAGAAAATATTTTTAATTACTTAAAAGAACACAATATTACAAGTTTGATAATAACTCATAGTAAGGAATTTGATAAATTTGCTACAGATATCATAGAAATTAAATAAGAGTAAGAGCAACATTATAAATATTACCGTAGATAAGTAATACTTATACATAGAGTTAGATACTAGTGACTTAGGATTTTGATTTTATAAAAATTAATTTTCCTAAGTCTTTCTTTGTCGTTTTATATAAGATATCTTCTGAAGATGCTGAATCAAAAGTTTCAAATTCTAGAAAGTCTATATGAGAATTTTAGATATAGTACTTTATTGATATCTAAGATTCTCATATAGATTTTTTAGGTATTTAACAAACTGTATTATTGTTACTCGATAAAATCAGTTTCTCAAAAATAAAGATTTTTGAGGATCTCTTTATAAGATAAATTGTAATTCATTTTTAAAAGTGATATTATATGAATATAAGGGGTGAGGATTATGTCAAGAGAAGAAAAATTAAGAACTATTATTAGCACGATAGACAATTCAGAATATAGTGCTACTAGGAAAACTACTAATAATAAATGTATGATGAGAACATTTAAAGAAGCTAATGACACTTGGCTAGCGGGAGCGTATTCTAAGAAAAAATATGCTGATTATAAACCATTTCAATTCGTTGATGGTGAGGGAGTAAGGTGTTCGATATATTTAAGTGGTTGTCTATTCGCTTGCAAAGAGTGTTTTAACGAAAGTATTCAAAATTTTAATGCAGGACAATTATACACGAAAGAAATAGAAGATCAAATAATCCAGGATTTAAGTAATTCTTATGTGCAAGGACTAACGATTTTGGGAGGAGAGCCGTTCCTTAATACTCAGGTAGCTAGAACGTTAGCTAAAAGAGTTAGAGATGAATTCGGTTCAACAAAAGATATCTGGGTCTATAGTGGTTATACATATGAACAACTCCAAAATGGTAGTGAGGACAAAAAGGAATTATTAAGCTTGTGTGATGTTTTGGTAGATGGACCATTTATGATTTTTCTAAAAGATTTAAGCCTTAGATTTAGAGGAAGTAGTAATCAAAGAATTATAGATATAAAACATTCTAGTAAAGATAATGTTGTTTTGTATATGGATTAAGTTTGAATATAATGAAATTACTTTAACTAGTAGGTATTTCATGATATAATAGTTAGGTTAAAAATTAGGGATAAACGATATCTCTAATTGTTTTTGTTAATTAATTTATAGAGAGGAGATTAAAAGTTGAAAAATATTATAGAGATTTTTAGAAATGATATAAAAGAAGTATTTAGAAAAACTAATACGTGGATAATTATAGTAGGATTAATATTTTTACCATCAATGTATGCATGGCCGAATATACTATCCTCATGGGATCCGTATGGACATACTAACAATATAAAAGTTGCCGTAACCTCAGAAGATGAGGGAGCTACTGTCGATGGTAAAGAGTTAAACTTAGGTAATAGTTTAGTCGAAGGATTGAAAAACAATAAAAATCTTGATTGGCAGTTTGTATCTAATAAACAACAAGCTGAGGACGGAGTAAGAATAGGTGACTATTATGCGAGTATTGTTGTACCGAAAAATTTCAGTCAAGATATGACATCTGTTAGTAGAACAGAACCTAAGAGAGCAACTATAGAGTATACGGTTAATGAAAAAATTAATGCGATTAGTCCAAAAATAACAAACAGTGGTGCTTCTGCAATAGCTAATAATATTAGTAAAAATTTTGTAGAAACAGCTAATGGTATAATTTTTGAAAAACTCCATGAAGCGGGGATAAAATTTGAAGAAAATCTTCCATCAATAGAAAAAGCTAAACAGGAAATCTTTAAATTAAATGATAACTTTTCTACATATGAAGGTACTTTAAGTGAATTAATTGGAAAAGTGGAATATGGGTATAATATTTTAAACAATGTTCAAAATACACTTCCAGAAATAGATAGAGTAGCTACAAATAGTATTATGATCGCTGATAAGGCTGGAATTACTATTAATAATATTCAGGGATTCAATGAAAGATTATTACCGATTATTAATAATCACCTTAATGTTGTAGAGGAAGTATCTAAAGAAGCTAATGTTATAGCAAAAGAGCTACAAAAGAAACCAGATAAAACAGAAGAAATAAAGGCGAGACAGAAAGCTTTAGATAGCAGATTACAAGCTAGTACGGAAAGATTACAACTAGTAAAGAATATTTTTGAGTATTTTAATAAATTATCAAATGAGAGATTATTTAATAACCAACTTGAAAGAGTAACAACTTTATCGAATGATATTACGACGATAAAAGAAGTAAATAATAATATTTACAATAAAATGGATCATTATGATGAAATAGCAGATACTGTAAAAGAGGAATTTGTAAATAAATCTGCTAAAATTAATGAAGTTTCTTCAAATATGAATTCAAAATTAAATGTAGAAGTTGCACCTTTAATCTCACAAGTGCTTAGTAAGGCAGAGGTTAATATTGATAAGGTGAGTGGCATAATTGCTGGGGCACAAGGAGAATTACCTGCAGTAGAAAGAAAATTATCAGAAACTGCGGTAAAAATAAGTAATGCATATGGAAAACTATTATCGTTACAAGCTCAAATGCCATCTGTAAAGAGTAAAATTCAAAAACTAACAGATGAAATTAAAAAAGCGGACAGCGGGATAGATAAAAATCAACTATTTAATTTATTGAAGGTTGACTATAAACAACAGGCAGAGTTTTTCGCAAATCCTGTTAAACTTCAAGAGAATAAACTTTATCATATAGAAAACTACGGTTCAGCGATGACACCATTCTATACAGTTCTTTCTATTTGGGTTGGTTCATTATTAATGTCTTCGTTACTGACTACTAAAGTAGAAGATGAAGAGAAAAAATACAAACCATATCAAAAATATTTTGGTAGAGGGCTACTATTTGTAATTATATCGTTGTTCCAAACATTAATAATTACACTAGGGGATATGTATGTGCTAGGAACACAGGCAACCTCACCATATAGGTTTGTATTATATGCATTACTGATTTCACTGCTATTTTCTTCAATTATCTATACTATAGTGTGTATCTTAGGAAATGTAGGGAAAGCTGTTTGTATAGTATTATTAGTATTACAACTAGGAAGTTCAGGAGGAACATTCCCAATTCAAATGACATCAGAATTTTTCCAAGCGTTATATCCTAAAGTACCATTTACATATTCTATAGGTTTACTACGTGAAGCGGTAGGTGGTGTATATATTCCAGCTGTAGAACGTGATATTAAGATATTATTTATCTATCTAATTATCGTTCTTGTAGGAGGAGCAATTCTAGTTAGTTTAAAAGCACGTTCTGCTAAATTGAGTAGAGAAAGAGAACGTTCTAAGTTATTCTTATAAGATTTATATTTTAAAAATTTTAATAAAGTGATTCAAAAGAATTGATTTAATGCAGTCAAGACTTTTGAGTCACTTCTTTTGTTTGTTTTCTCATACTAAATGAAAAAACTTAGTATTTATGATATAATAAAATGATAAAACCTTAAAATATAGAGGATAAATTATGGTTAAAACATTAGATAGAACCAAAAGACATTTTTCTTAGATACAATGCTTTTGGGAAATGAAATATTAACAAAAAAAATAAAAACAACTAATAAGACTAAAATTACTGTAATCTTAGCTGCTTATAGAAATGTAGAAAGATTGGAAAGTATTATTAAGGATTTATATAATCAAAGTTTTCAAGAATTTGAAATAATAGTAGTTGATGATCTTTCTGGATCAGAGATTGAAGAAGCGGTAGTTGCATTAGATAATAATAAAATTAACTACATAAAAAAACAACTAGGTTCTAACTCTTCAGCAAAAAACTGTGCGTTAGATTTTTCTAAGGGGGAATATGTAGTTTTTATTGAAGAAAGCTCAAAATTAAAATCTAATTATTTGGAATTATTATTTAATGAAGTATCACAGAAAAATCTTGATATAGCAATATTAACAAGAAATGGTTATCCAATTATATTAAATGAGACTATATCATCAGGGCAAGATTACCTAATAGAAGAAATTAAGAGATTAAAAAGTGATTTGAATTATAATGTTACTTCTTGTATTTTCAAGAAAAAATTCTTAGATGTTTATAATTTAAGATTCCAAGAAGATATGTTAGCTTTAGAGAATTTATACTTCAAATTACGTGTCTTTGATGTTGCAGGAAAAGTAAGTCAAATAGCGAAAGTTGGTTATAAAGATTTACAAGAAAGTAAATCTGTAAGAAATAATGCAATGATTGAAGCTTCAACAAGAAGAATAATGATTGCATTTAATAAGATTGAAGAATTTAAACAAAATAAAAAATATGAGGAAAGTTTAAATTTACTTTGTGGATATTTACTTTTTGATGTACTTAGAATGTATGAAAATATGTCCGAGGAAATAGAGATTTTAGAGCTAATAAAATCAAGAAAAAACTATTTTGATAGTGACACATTTATAAATAAAACGATGATAGCAATGTCTCCGATAATGTTTGCAAATCATCTTAACAGAAAGGATAGGAGATAATTATGAGGCGAATATTACATAATGTGTTTTCATATGCGTTTATAGCCTTGTTTACAATAGCTTTAACCTGGGCATATGTTGCACCATTTGTCTATGAAAGAATATTAAATCCGTTGGCACTTCTGTTAGGTGTACCAGTGGTTTTCATATTGTTTATTTATGCAGTAAAAAAAGTTTTAGCAACTGATGAAGTTGGATTAAAAAAATATAATAGAATTATAGTGTTAGTATATTTAGTATTTCAGGCAATTATTTTATCTATGGATACACTGAACTTTTCGGATGGTGCAGAAATAGAAAATGAAGCACACTATATGCTGAACTATGGAAAATTCTCTGGTGAAAGATATTTTTTAGTTTATCCGAATAATATTACACCGACAATTATTCTATACTGGATATATCGTATTGCCGCATTCTTACATATATCAGAAGTGTGGACGTTGCATATATTCTGTTTCTTAGTAACAACAGCGACAATATTTCTAACATATAAAACAGCTGGAAAATTACTAACAAAACAAAAGCAAACGATAATTTTAGGATTAATGATATTATACATTCCTTTCCAAATGTATAGTTTATTCTATTACTCTGATACATTAATGGTAATTATGGTTGCTTTAATAATATATGTTCTTATACCATCAGATGGAAGTTTTATCTTTAGAACAAAGCATATTGTAGCAGTAGCTATTCTAGTTGCATTTGCATGGAACTTAAGAAGTAATATAATTATTATTTTACCAGCGTTAATAGTGTACTTACTATTTTTCAAATGGTATAAAAATTTAGTTTTATTGTTAGTGACCTTTGGAATTGCATTTGTATTCTTTGGAAAAGGATTCGATATGCTGTGGGCGCACTATGGATTTTGGAAAGATGATGGATATAAGTTCCCGATGTTACACTGGGTAATGATGGGAATGAGTATCCAAGGTGGAAGTTATAATTGGCAGGATTTCCAATTTACATATCTTAGTCAAAATAAGATGAGAGATGATCTAGGCTTATTCTTTAATAGATTAACTCATAGGCCAATCTTCCTTAATTTACTTATGGTAGTTCTTAAAGTAAGAGGAAATTGGAGTGATGGTACTATTAACTATACGAATGGTACACGTGCACTAAGAGATGGTGATGGTTTCTTGTGGCAACTTTTCTATGGAAGTAATAATAGTTTCTTCATATATCTTTCGCAAATGATGTATGTTGTGATTATTTTCGGGATGGTATATTACATCTATAAACGTAGAAAAGAATACATTACTTCATGCTTCTTATTCCAAATTATTATATTCGGGGTGTTTATGTTCCATTTAATCTGGGAAGCTAAACCGAGATATGTTTATGCATGGATGCCTATAATCTTCATTCTAGGAGCAAAAGGTATAATACTATTTGCCGAAAGATATGAGACGACTATATTTGATAAATACAAGAAAAAACTTTATATTGCTTTCGGAGTAGTATTTGCTCTTCAAGTTGGAAGTGATAGTTTCTTAAGACCATCTTATTCAATGAACTTAGATTATGATTCACGTGTAATTAACGGTATTAGTATTTATGCAACGGATAATTATTTAAGAGATGGAATAGTGAGAGTAAATAAAGATACAGAAGTAGAACAAACATTTAAAGCTAATCGTAGTTTTAATTATGTTCGAGGATATATTTCTTCATATGATGAGAAAAATAATTCGAAGTATAAAGTAGAGATAATAGATAAAAAAGATAATAAAGTTGTAAGAGAACATGAATTTATTTATCGTGAATTGTATTGGGAGGTACCATTACAAACATATACTCTTCGTTGGTATTTTGATGATCTTCCAGCGGGAGACTACAGTGTGAAATTCTCACAAGTAGAAAGTGATAATAATGGAAGTATAGTTATTTCTAGCGTACCAAATGAAATGATTGATATGTATGAAGCTGGTAAATTATATATTAACGGTGCTGATCAAAATAAAAAAGATCTTTCATTACAAATAGGACATAGATACCAAAAACTTTGGTGGTATTAATGAAATAGAGAAAATAATATCTTTAATTAAGATAAGAGGCTCATCTTCGGATGAGCTTTTTCATATTTAAGAGTATGGGGGATTTTAATTTAAGTTTAGTTATAGCATAAGGTTAACATAAAGTAGGAGATATATAATATAAATACGAGAGTAACTCGACAAAATCGATTTCTTAATAATTACATTTTTTAGATACTCTCTTTCTCCAAATGACATAGCATATTTCTAATTTGCAAACGATTTATTGTCAAAGAAGGTAAAACTATGTTATAATTAGAATACAACATAAAAGGAGCAAATAACTATGGTAAATATTTATGATAAAGCAAATGAATTTGAAAGAGCATTAAGAGAATCTGATGAGTATAAAGCATCATTAGCAGCATCTGAAGAATTATACGCAGATGAAGAAGCTAACGCTTTATATACAGAATTCGTATCAAAACAAAAAGAATTAATGGAATCTGCTCAAGCAGGGAATGAACCTACAGAAGAAGAATTATCAGTATTTGAAGAAATTCAACAAAAATTATTAGGAAATGCTAAATTCTTAGAGTTTGTACAAACTCAACAAAAACTACAATTTTTAATTGAAGATTTAAATAAAGTAATGTACAAACCTTTAGATGAACTTTTCGAAAATACGGAAATAAATAAAATAAGATTTAAAAATCACCTAGAAAAACTAAATTTTCTAGGTGATTTCTTCATATACATTTAACTTTTATTTATCTTTGTTTTCTTCAACATAATCTATTAATTCTAATGTAAGATCATATCTAAAGAAAGGTGTTATTAGATAAATTCCTTTGAAGTGTTTCAAAGCAACATCTAGTAGTTTTTTACTTTCTTCTAAAGCAATTTTTTGACAAAGTTCTTTGTCATCTTTTACTTCTTCTAATTTAGCTAAGAATTCTTCTGATAACTTGATACCAGGTACCTCATTGTGTAAGAATACAGCATTGTTGTAACTAGTAATTGGCATTATACCAACGAAGAATGGAGTATCTGGATAATCAGCGGCAAATTCTGCTAATTGTTCAATTTTTTCAGCTTCAAATACAGGTTGCGTAATAAAGTAATCAGTACCTGCTTTAATTTTCTTCTCAACTAAACGTTTCGTTTTACTTAAGTCACGAACATTCGGATTATATGCTGCAGCAACTGTGAAGTTTGTAGTCTTTTTCAGAGAAGCCCCGTTATATCCAAGTCCTTCGTTAAGCTGTTTAATGAAAGGAATTAACTTAAGGCTAGTCATATCATAGACACTAGTAGCTCCAGGGAAGTCACCAAGTTTACTTGGATCCCCAGTAAGAGCAAGGACATTATTAATTCCAAGAAGATCGAATCCCATTAATCGAGATTGTAACCCGATAAGGTTGTGATCACGACATGTTAAATGCAGAAGTGTAGGGGTAGAAATGTGCTCTTTAAGTAATGTAGCAGCAGCTAAATTACAAATTCGAGTACTAGCTAAAGAATTATCAGCTAAAGTTATAGCTTCGATATTCTTTTTATCTATAGCTTTAGCACCTTCAATAAATTTATCTACATTTAAATGTTTAGGTGGATCCAGTTCAGCGATTATTGTTACTTGTTTTTTCACTTTATCAACAATTGTTGGTTTGTTATTTGCTACTCTAACAAGTTCTTCCTCAGCTGGTAAAGGTGTGATTATTTTTCTTTTGACAGGTTTTAAATCTTTTATTCCTTTTTTAATAGCACGAATATGCTCAGGAGTAGTTCCACAGCAACCACCGATTAATCTTACTCCTTCTTCAACAAGTAGCTTAGCACTTTGTTCAAAGTATGCTGAGTTTTTTCTGAAACGATATTCGTTACCATTAATAGTTTGAGTTAACTGTAATAAGCTGGCATTTGGATAAGCCGATAGATAGCTTTGTGCAAATAATGGAACTTGTTTTAAACTTTTTATCATATGATAAGGACCAAGATGACAGTTTAATCCAACTATATCAGCACCTAAATTAACAAGTGCGCTTAAAGCATCAGTGACTTTTTCCCCGTTTTGAGTTATACCTGCTTCTAATAATGAAATATTAGTGATAATAGGTAAGTCAGTTAATTTTCTTGTTTCAGTTAAAACAGCGCGAATTTCTTCTTGATCATAATAAGTCTCAAAAAGTAATGCATCAATTTTTATTTGTTGATAATAATACTTTTACTTGATCAAGTGTTTCGTTAACGATTGTTTCTAATGATAATTCACATTCACGAAGACCGCGAATAGCTCCAATAGTACCGAAAACAAAAGTATTTTCTCCAGCGGCTTTACGAGCTATTTCAGCAGCGCGAATATTTATTTCTTCAAACTTATCTTCATAACCATAAGTTTTTAGCTGACATTTTTTTGCGGCATAAGTATTTGTTTGAATTATATCTGCTCCAGCTTCGATATAAGCCTTATGTATTTTCTCTACAGAATCTGGATTAGAGATATTATTATATTCATGACAACTTTCCAATCCATTACTATAGAGAGCTGTACCCATAGCTCCATCAGCTACGAGTACATTTTTTTCTAATCTCTCTAGTAAGTTTCTCATATGAACCTCCTATTTAGCGGCAAGTTCACTTCTGATTTCTTTAGTTACCTCAACTAAAACTTCTAATGCTTCGATTGTTTCTTTTTCAGCACGTGTTTTTAATCCACAGTCAGGGTTAATCCAGAATTGTTCTGTAGATAGTTTTTGAAGTGGACGTAAGATGTTTGTACGTACTTCTTCTTTAGTAGGAACACGTGGAGAGTGGATGTCGTAAACTCCTAAACCAATACCTAATGGGTAGATTGCAGTTTCGAATGCAGAGATTAATTCTCCGTGGCTTCTACTAGTTTCGATAGAAATAACGTCAGCATCTAATGCGCGGATAGAATCGATAATTTCATCGAAGTTAGAATAACACATATGAGTGTGAATTTGTGTATCATCTTGAACTGATGAAGTAGCTAGACGGAATGAGAATACTGCTTCTTCAAGATATTTTTCTTTTTTGTTATCTCTTAGAGGTAATCCTTCACGGATAGCTGGTTCGTCAACTTGGATAATTGTAATTCCAGCTTTTTCTAAAAGTTCAATTTCATTTTTAAGAGCGATAGCTATTTGGTTGAAGATTTCTGCTTTAGAAATATCAGTTCTTTCAAATGACCAGTTTAGAATTGTAACTGGTCCAGTTAACATACCTTTAACAGGACGGTTAGTTAAGCTTTGAGCATAAGCAGTTTCTTTAACTGTAACAGCTTCAACGTGTTTTACATCTCCGTAAATGATTGGTGGTTTAACCCCACGAGAACCATATGATTGAACCCAACCGAATTTAGTAGATGCAAATCCAGCGAAACGTTGACCGAAGAACTCAACCATGTCTGTACGTTCGAATTCACCGTGAACTAGTACATCGATATCAAGATCTTCTTGAATTTTAATCCAACGAGCGATTTCTTCTTCGATGAATTTTTCATATGCTTCATTAGATAATTCACCTTTTTTCCATAGAGCACGTTGTAGACGTACTTGTTTAGATTGAGGGAATGAACCGATTGTAGTAGTTGGTAATAATGGTAAGTTGTATTTTTTGTTTTGAACTTCACGACGAACTTTGTAATCAGATGGACGAGTTGAACGAACATTTTCGCTTGATTCTAATTCAAGGTTTCTGAAATCAGCATTTTGTAATTTGTTGAAGTCTTCAACGTGTTTTTGGTATGCTGCATCTTCTTTACCATCTAATTTGTTAGCTAGTAAGTTAAGTTCCACTAATTTTTGATCAGCAAATGCTAAACCATTTAGTAAAGTTTCTTCTAATTCTGTTTCATTTTTTAGTTGTTACTGGTACGTGTAGTAATGAACATGAAGGTTGAATTACTAATTCAGCAACATTAGCTTTAATTTCTTCTAATAATGCAGAACTATCTTCGAAATCATTGCTCCATACGTTACGTCCATCAACAACCCCAGCAAATACTTCTTTATTTTTGAATAAACCAGCTTTTACATTAGCTAAGTTTTCTTCTCTACCGTGAACGAAGTCTAAACCGAAAGCTACTGGTAAATCAGCAAGTTTTTCAGCTTCTACTAAAGCTTCAAAGTAAGTTTGGAAGATGAATTTAGCATCTACTTCGTTGTTGAAGTGGTTGTATACTTTGTGAGCTAATTCTACGTAGTTTCTACCTTCATCAGTAACAAAGATTGGCTCATCTACTTGGATGTAAGAAGCACCAGCTTCAGCTAATTCTTTGAATACTTGAGTGTAAAGTGGAACTAATTTATCTACAGCTTTTTCAAATTCTCCTTCAGCTAGACCACTAGATAAAGCAACATATGTAATAGGTCCAGTGATTACTGGTTTAGCTTTATCTCCTACGATTTCTTTTGCTTCTTTATATAAGTCTAATAGACGAGTATTGTTTAATCTAGGGTTAACATTTTCCCATTCTGGTACGATGTAGTGGTAGTTAGTGTTAAACCATTTTTTAAGTGCAGATGCAACATTATCTTTGTTACCACGAGCGATATCGAAGAATAAGTCTACATCAACTTCTCTTCCTTCAAAACGTTGTGGAATAACGTTGAATTGAACTGATAAATCTAAAATGTGATCATAAAGTGAGAAATCACCAACTGGGATAAAATCTAAACCAGCATTTAATTGTTTCTCGATATAAAGACGACGAAGTTTTCCTGCTTCTTCAAATAACTCGTTTTGACGAACTGTACGCGCCCAGTATCCTTCAATTAATTTTTTCCATTCTCTTTTTTCCCCTAAACGTGGGTATCCTAAACTTGAAATTTTTGTCATTATTTTTTCCTCCTGAGATTTTCTCTTTTTGTGTATATTGAATTATAAAAATAAAAAACGCCCTTAAACAATATCTAATATTGTCTAAGGACGTGCGTTTTATACGTGGTACCACCTTATTTTATGGAAAATCTAAAATGATAAATTGAATTTTTTAGTTTTCCACCTCATTAAAATTTTAACGCTATTTTCTGCGTAATTATCTAACATCTGCTCGATAATTAAAACTCAAAGACCATCTTCAAAAAAACTCATTAATCTCTTTTCAGCTACCGAGACTCTCTGGTGTAAATCCTTTTTTCTACTCATCTTATCCATGTAATAATATATTAATTTGTAAAAATATTTTTTTATTCAGTCTTAAATACGACAAAGGGTAGTAACACAAGGGACGAAATGACCGTGTTACCACCCAATTTTATAATCTTAAAATAAATTTTAATCTTACCTCAATGATTATTAACGGTTATCAACCGGAACTAACTTATATATACTCATTAGTTCAGCTCTGTGACCATTTACAATACACTCAAATCCTTTTTTTCACCAACCAAAAAGGTCTCTAATAATTAAGAAATATTGCTCTTCACTTCTTCGCTTTTTAAAACTGTTAAAGAAATATTAACATAAGATATTTTCTTTGTCAACACTTTTTAGTAAAAAAATTAAAAACTTTTTTCGAAATTGTCAGAAATCTAATTTAAACGATATATATTAGTATATTTTTAAAATAATTATTTTATAATATCTATTTAAGAAATATTTAAACATTTACTAATAGTTAGTTAATATCTATAAGGTATACTGTATTCATCAAACAAAAAGTTTTGGTAATAAAGTATTAATAAGAGGAGAATAATATAAATGAAAAATAATTTTATGAAATCAGAAAATTTTACAAAATGGGCAATAAGAAAAGTTAGTGTTGGAGTAGTATCAGCAGCTATTGCAAGTGGTATTTTTGTAATTGTAGGAGGTGGAGAAGCACACGCAAGTGATAAACAATTAGATAAAGCCCCTGTAGTTCAAAATGTAGATAATAAACAAACTGATACAGTTGTTGAATCTAAAGCACCTGAAAATAAAACAAATACTGTGGAAAAAGTAACAACACCTGTAACAACACCTGTTGAGAAACAAACAGTTGAAGTGAAAAATGATGTTACGGCTGAGAAACAACCTGAAGTAAAATCAGAACCAAGCGTTAATGCTAAAGAAGTTGATGCGAATAATTTATTAAAACTAGCTAAAGATGTAGCAGAACCACAAACAACTCCAGTTGAAGTTAAAAAAGCAGTAATGGATAATACGAAAGATGAAGTTGACGTACCAGCTAAATACTTAGACAAAGCAAACTTCCCTGGACCATTCACAGCCGGAGTAAATCAAGTAATTCCTTATCACTTATTCGCAGGTGACGGAATGTTAACTCGATTAATCTTAAAATCATCAGATAATGCACCATGGTCAGATAACGGATCAGCTAAAAATCCAGCTCTTCCACCAGTGAAAAATTTAACAGAAGGATTATACTTCTATGAAGTAGATTTAGCAGGAACACAAGGAAAACAAGATAAAGAATTATTAGATTTACTTAAAACAAA
>CAKMQF010000085.1 GCA_927911745.1 uncultured Gemella sp. | reverse complement strand
ATTATTATCAAATCCAAATCTTCTTAACTGTACCAGTACAAATAAATAATTTTCACGCAACAGACCTCCAAACACTATCAAACATGCATAGAACAATACGAACAATTAATTTAAAAAAAATTAAACAAAGTTCTTGAAATCCTTTACTAAAAGTGATATAGTTTTCATTGGAGGTATAATATGATAGTTCAATTAAAAAACGTATCAAAACAATATAAAGATGCTAACTTTAAATTAGAAAATATTTCTTTTGATATTAATAAAAAAGAAGTTATTGGAATTATCGGAAGAAATGGTACCGGAAAAAGTACTATTCTTAAAATGATAAATGGGATTGTTTCATACGATAGTGGAGATATACTTTACAAAAACTCTTCTATTAAAGCTATGGATGCAAGTACCCTTAGAAATACTAGAAAAAATCTAGCGTATATATTCCAACACTCTAATCTTATTGATAACAAAACAGTATATTATCATTTAAGTCTAGTATACAAATTAAATAAGGTTTCTGTTGATAAAAAGAAAATAGATGATATTCTTGAATTCATGAATATTACAAGACTAAAAAATAGTCTTTGTGGTAGCTTAAGTGGTGGTGAGCAACAAAAAGTCGCTATTGCTATGGCACTATTACAAGAACCTGAGGTTCTACTTTGTGATGAAATTAGTTCTGCTTTAGATACTAATAGTGAAAAAGAAATTTTCGCTCTTTTAAATAAATTGCGTACAACAACTGACATTTCAATTGTTATGATTTCTCACAGTCTTTCATTACTGAAGAACTTTTGTGATCGAGTAGTAGTTATCGATGATTCGACTATTAAAGATATTGTCGTACCTAACAAAAATGCAAAAGACGATTACGACAGTAATTACTATAACTACGTAAAGGAGTTTTTATTAAATGATTGATTTATTTAAAGCCAATTACGATGGTATTATGAAAGCATTTTGGGAAACAAACTACATGATGATTTACTCTATGTTAACAGTATTTTTCATTTCCCTACCATTAGGTATTATGCTTTTTGCTTTCAGTCGTGATTATTTATTAAAAAAATAGAGCAGTTTTATGAAGGACTTTAGCATTTTCTCTTAATGCCCTACGTAGTGTTCCGTTTCTAATTTTTGTATTCATATTAATTCCTGTAAATAGATTTCTATTTAAAACATCTTTTGGGAATATTGCAGCAATCTTGCCTCTTACACTTGTAGGTGTAAGTATCTATGCACGATTTGTTGAACAAGCCCTTATAAATGTTCCTAAAAAGATTGTAGATAGAGCTATAAGTATGGGAGCTACTAAAATTCAAATTATTAGATACTTCTTATTACCTGCTACAATGGATAACTTAATCTTATCATTCACCTATACTACTATTAGTTTACTAGCGTATACTACTGTAATGGGTGTAATCGGAGCCGGCGGTCTTGGTGAATTTGCATTTAGATATGGATATCAAGAATACAATTATGATCTAATGTATTTAATAGTAATAATATTTATTATATATGTATTTATTATTCAATCTATAGGTTATGGATTAGCTAAACGTTTCACAAATAAGAAGGAGAAATAGATTAATGAAAAAAGTATTATCTATTGTTGCTAGTCTTTTAGCTCTTGTGCTTGTATTAACAGCATGTTCTAGTAAAACTAGCGAAAAAAAAGAAGAAAAAAAAGAAGACAAAACTATTAAAGTTGCTGCTCATGTCCCACCATTCACTGACATGTTAGAATTAGTTAAAGAAGATTTACAAAAAGAAGGATATACTCTTGAAATTGTAAAAGTATCTGATAACGTTCAAGCTAACGTTGCTTTAGCAAACAAAGAAATCGATGCTAACTTCTTCCAACATGAACCATTCATGAAACAGTACAATGAAAAAAATCACACTAACTTAGTAGCAGTAGCAAAAGTTTATAACTCAATTCCTGCTTTCTACTCAAAAACTGTTAAAAACATTAAAGATCTTAAAGATGGTGCTGATGTAGCTATTCCATCTGACGCTTCAAATATGGCGCGTGCATTAAGATTATTAGCTCACGGTGGATTAATCACATTAAACGATCCTAACAGTTACAACGTTACTGTAAAAGATATCAAAGATAATCCAAAACATCTTAAATTTACAGAAGTTGGTCTTTTAAACTTAAGTGATGCATATGCAGAAAAAGATTTAGTATTCAACTACCCAACTTACATTGCTAAATTAAACCTTACACCAATGAAAGATGGACTTCTAATGGAAGATAAAGCTGACTTTACATATGCTGGTGTTCTTGCCGCTCGTGAAGACAACAAAGACGATGCTAAAATTCAAGCAGTTAAAAAAGCTTTAACTAGTCAAAAAGTTAAAGACTTCCTACAAAAAAATTATGATGGTAAAGCTACTGCAGCTTTCTAATAAATATTTATTATTATTAATCCAAAATCTATAAAATATACAATCAACAACCTTACCTCTAAATAAAAAAATATAATTAACAGGAGATATATATAATGAAGAAAATAATTTCATTTATAGCTAGCCTAGCTGCTTTATTATTAGTTTTAACAGCGTGTTCAAGCAAAACTGAAGCACCTAAAAAAGAAGAGAAGAAAGAACCAGTTACTGTAAAAGTAGCTTCTCACACTTCTCCAATGACAGACATGTTAGAAATGATCAAAGAAGATCTTAAAAAAGACGGTTACAACTTAGAAATCGTTAAAGTTTCTGATAACGTTCAAGCTAACGTTGCATTAAACAATAAAGAAGTTGACGCTAACTTCTTCCAACACAGACCATTCATGGAACAATTTAACCAAAAAAATAATGCTCACCTAGTAGCTATCCAACCTATTTACAACGCTACTGTAGCATTCTACTCAAAAACTCTTAAAGACATTAAAGATCTTAAAGATGGTGCTGATGTAGCTATCCCTTCAGATCCAACAAACTTAGCTCGTGCTTTACGTTTATTAGATCACGCTAAAGTTATTACTCTTAAAGATCCAAATAGCTTTACAGTAACTGAAGCTGACATCAAAGATAATCCAAAACACCTTAAATTTACTAAAGTAAGTTTACTTAACCTAAACGAAGCATACAACGAAAAAGATTTAGTGTTTAACTACCCAACTTACATTGCTAAATTAGGATTAACTCCAGATAAAAACGGTCTAGCTCTTGAAAAAGAAGGTGACTTAACATTCGCTATCTCACTAGTAGCTCGCGAAGATAACAAAGACGATGCTAAAGTTCAAGCAGTTAAAAAAGCATTAGCTAGTGAAAAAGTTAAAGATTACATCAACAAAGAACTTAAACCAAAAGGACACGCTACTCCAGCGTTCTAATATAAATAAAAATACTTGGTAGACAATGTTTACCAAGTATTTTTTTCCTTACTATGACTTTATAACTAACCCTAATCACTCTGTTTAATAATGTAATATTTATTATCCTCAAATTCCTATAGACTTTCTACTTAATGCGAGAAATAACAATATTTGATAATGTACAAAGATCTATATGTATATCCATTCATAACAAAAAAAAGAAACTGATTTTTACATCAGTTCCTTTTTATTAATATCTTATTTGTGTAATTCTTTTTCGAAAGCTTCTCTAACTTGTCCTACTGAGAACCCGATGATTACTTGAATAGCTTTACCGTTACGAGCAACTCCTAGAGCTCCAGAACGTTTTAAGAATGCATCATCTTTAACTAGGCTTTCGTCTTTAACGTTAACACGTAATCTTGTTACACAGTTAGTAACGTCTACGATGTTATCTTTACCACCTAAACCTTCAAGAATGATTACTGCTTGATCGTCGTGAGTAGCTGCATCATCTCTAACTTCTGGTTTTGGCGCTTCTTTACCTTTTTCACGGTACTCTTGTTTAGAGTAAAGTTTTGTTTCAGCATCATCTGCTTCGCGTCCAGGTGTGTTTAATTGGAATTTAAGGATTAAGAATCTAAATACTAAGAAGTAGATTACAGAGAATACTAATCCAATTCCGATTTGAACGAACATTTGTGAAGAGTGGTTTTTGAACATTGGTAACCAGTTAAGAGCTAAGAAGTCGATTAATCCACTTCCGAAGTTACCTACAACTCCAAATTGATACATAGTTGCTGACATTAATGCACCTAATACTGCGTGAGTAGCGAATAACATTGGTGCTGCGAATAAGAATGTGAACTCGATTGGTTCAGTGATTCCTGTTAAGAAACCAGTAAGTGCTGCTGGGATTAATAACCCTGCTACAACTTTTTTCTTGCTGTCTTTAGCTGTTACATACATAGCTAAAGCTGCTGCTGGTAAACCAAATACTTTTGAGTTACCGTGTAATGAGAATCCACCTTGAGGGAATAACTCTTTTAATGGAGTTGAGCTTTGAGAGAACTCTTGAATGTGTTGTACCCAGTAAGCTGTGATTCCATTTTCTACTACTGCTGGTCCAAACATGAATGGTCCATAGATGAAGTGGTGTAATCCTGTTGGGATTAAAATTCTTTCTAAGAATGTGTAAGTGAATACCCCTGCAACTCCAGAAACTTTTAAGAATCCTTGTAATGCAGCAATTCCTAATTGAACTTTTGGCCATAATAAAGCTGTTAAGAATGCAGCTGGAATCATGATAATAAATCCTACTAAGATTACAAATGTTGATCCTTGGAAAATTCCTAATAATTCAGGTAATTTTTTATCAAAGTATTTATTGTGAATCCATACTGAGATAGATGCAATAACGATAGAACCGATGATTGAAGTATCTAATGTGATTGCTCCAGCGATTCTAGTTAAACCTGTAGGTAATTTAAGAGCAGGCGTTACATCTACACCAAAAAATTTGAATTGAGTTAAGAATCCGTTGATGAAGTAGTTATAAACCATGTAGATTAAGAACGCTTCTAATGCTGCACGACCATTTGCTTTTTTAGCAAGACCAATTGGAATACCTAGTGCGAATACTACTGGCATTTGGTTAAAGATCGTCCATCCCCCTTGTTCTACTACGAACCAGAAGTTGTACCAAAGAGTACCTTCTGTTGCGATGCTCCCTACTAAGTTAGGGTTTTTTAAGATTGAAGTTAATCCTACTACTAATCCGAAGAATGCGAATAAAATAGATGGCATTAACATCGCGCCACCAAAGCGCTGAATTTTTTGTAACATAACATTTTCCTCCTTTTTTTATTTTTCTGCTAATGTTACTTCTAAGCCATTATGATCAGAAATTATTGGATAATTATCATCATTAAATATAACAAAACTTTCTTTACGTCAATTTCTATTAATAAAAACATAATCCAATTTCTTCTGACACATAGAATC
>CAKMQF010000084.1 GCA_927911745.1 uncultured Gemella sp. | reverse complement strand
AAATAATGAACGAAAAGAAAATGTTATTTTGGTAGTTGATGCAAATGATACTCCAAAATATATGTATGAAAATATGGGTTTTTCAAAAATATCTGAACAAGATTTTTATTTGAAAACCAATATGTAAAGTTATAGAAGGGTAATTCAAAAAACTTTGGATTACTCTTTTAACAATTGAATTAAATCTTTAACAAGAGCACAGATAGTGCTAGGATTTTAAAGTAGATAATTTTAAAATCGAAATGTAAATTTTATTTTTAAGAATATTTTCGTGAAATTATTGTTAAAACAGTTGTTATGTAGTAAACTAGTATAAGAATATTATAGATAAAGGATGTGAGTAAGGTAGTGAAGAGAACTTGGAAGCGAATTTTAAAGTTTATAATTGAATCAACAGCGGTGATTTTAATTATTTACGGTGTATTTTCAGCAGGTGCACATATTAAGGCTAGAAAAGATGCTATTAAACAGCAGGAAATTGCACAACAAGAAGCTCAGAAAGAAGAAAATAAACAAGAAGAACCAGTGGTTGAGAATAAAAAAGCTTAGTGAAATAGAATTGAATGAAGCTATGGAGAATCTAATAGAACAGTATAAAGGTAATAATGAAATTGGTATTGTCTATAAAAACTTTTCTACAGGATATCGTTATGCTCAGGAGGATAAGCATTACTTTACAGCAGCTAGTACGATAAAAGTAATATATGCGATGAAGATATATGATCGTATTAGAAATGGTGAGATATCTAAAGATGCTGATATAGCTTATAATGAAAAATTCTTTGAAGAAGGTAATGGGCAAATAACTAATAGTCAAAAGAAAGATAGTTATAAATTAGAGTATGTACTACAAAATATGATTCAATATTCTGATAATACTGCTACAAATATGTTGATGGGTAATAGCGCAACGGCAGCTGATGTGGTAGTGAAATATCTAGCTGGACTTGGAGTGAAATTACCACAAGAAGAAGCTCAAAATAATAAAATTACTCCGGCTATGATGGAGTTAGTTTGGACGAAGTTATATAAAGAACGCGATAAATATCCTGAATTAATAAAATACCTTGAGGATTCTGAAGACGGAGAATGGATTAAAGACGGAATACCAAATAAAAAAGTAGCAAGTAAGTATGGTGCGATAGATGCAAACTATCATGATACGGCAATAGTTTTTGGTGATAAGGATTATATGTTATTAATATATACTAATAACCTAAGTAAATCGGGACAAAGTATAAAAAATATAGCTAAGAAAATTGATGAAATCACAAATAATAATATGTAAAAAACATGTGATGTGAAAATCAATTGTTAATATATGAAAAAATGATAGCGTAGTGGTTAAATAACTACTATGCTATTATTTTATTTTAAATATAAGAAATAGATGTATAAATTGAAGTAAAGTAATATGATTTTCTATGTAGTTTACCCTTATTTCTTTATTATTTTCAATTTTCATGCTATAATTAACAGGTTATATAAATAAGACAGTATATAAAATTGAATAAATTAAGGAGAAACAAATGACAACATTTGAAGAATTAGGGGTTAGTCAGGAAACTATTCAATCACTAACCAATATGAATTTCATATCTCCAACTGGTATTCAAACAGAAACAATTCCATATGTATTATCTGGAGTTGATATATTAGCACAAGCACAAACAGGATCAGGAAAAACAGGTGCTTTTGGAATACCGTTAGTAGATACAGTAAGGCGCAATGATCAATTACAATCATTAATTCTTGCCCCAACAAGAGAATTAGCTCAACAAGTAGGAGAACAACTTCGACTTATGTCAAGAGCAAAAGGATTAAAAGTTAGTATTGTATTTGGTGGAACAAGTATTGAAAGACAAATTCAAGATTTGAAAAAACGCCCACAAATTATAGTAGGAACGCCAGGTCGTGTAATCGATCATATTAATAGAAGAACGATAAAATTAGAAACATTAACACATTTAGTATTAGATGAAGCAGACGAAATGCTAAATATGGGATTCATCGAAGATGTTAGATTTATTTTATCGAAGATAACTTCAAGACATCAAACACTATTATTCTCAGCAACTATGCCGAAAACAATAATGGAACTGTCTAAAGAATTTATGAGAGATTATAAACTTATTAAAACAATGAGTGATGAAGACCTTAAGCCAGATATTACAGAATATGCTACAATCGCTAGAGAAAATGAAAAATTAGAAACTTTAGTTGGATTTTTAGATGTTCAAAATCCAAACTTAGCTATTGTATTTGGAAGAACTAAACGTCGTGTTGATGAATTAGCAAGTGCTTTAATTGCCAAAGGATATTTAGCAGAAGGGCTACACGGAGACATTACTCAATCTAAACGTTTAGAAATTTTACGTAAATTCAAAAATAACTCATTACAAATTCTTGTTGCTACGGATGTAGCAGCGCGAGGTATTGATATTAGTGATGTTACTCATGTCTATAATTTTGATATTCCTCAAGATGTAGAAAGTTATACTCATAGAATTGGTAGAACAGGTAGAGCAGGTAAATCAGGGGTTGCAATAACATTCCTAAATCCAGTAGAGATGCCATACTTAAAAGACATTGAAAATTCTCGTGGAGAGAGAATGAAAATGTTACGTCCATATTCACAAGATGAAGTGAAAAAATCACGCCATAATAGATTATTTGATGAAGTCATTTCGGAAATGGATAATAATCATGTAGAGTTTAATAGTTTAGCAAATAAACTGCTAGCTGAAACTAATGCAGAGAAAGTCATTACTATATTATTAAGTAAATTAATAAATGATAAAAAAGAAGTTGATGTAGAATTATCATTTGAAAAACCTCTTCCAAGACGACAAGATAAGGGAAGACGCTCAAATAGAGGAAATGACAGACGACGTCGTTCTGACAATAGAGATAAGAAAAAGCGTAACGAACGTCGTGGTACAGATAAGAAATTCTTCGATAAAAAAGGTCGCAGAATGCAGAACAAATAAACATATAAAAGGTATTAGCATTATTGCTAATATCTTTTTATCTATAGAAAAATAGTTGTATACTTTTGTTTAAATTTTGCTAGAGAAATTTAATTGTTTAAGGTATAATAATTAATGGATGGGATTGACTCAAAAGATAAATTGAAAAAAGATACTAAGGAGGGAACAAATAATGAAGAAATTAGGTATTATACTAGCCGTGTTATGTATGATAGTATGCACGTTTTTATTATTTTTGGAGATACAGCATATCAAAAATGGCAAGAATATAATTTTCAATCTGAGGTGAAAAAAGTAGTTGAAGATGGAGATAAATCTGAGTTAGCTAAAAACAGTAGTGTTAAAGCGGGCTGGTTAGGAGATAAATATGTTAAAGTTTATTCACCAAACTTAAACACTGAACAATCTAGTGAGATTAAGGAACGTTTAAATGATGTTACAAAAGGATTAGTGGAAGGGAGTTTAAACTTCGATAAGGATATTAAAGAAGTAGTATTTTACGGAGTAGAAGAAAAAGAATCGAATTTTGCTAATGTAAATGAATTGAATGTAAAGAAAATCTCACATAAAGTAGAATCAAGAAAAGTTGAATCTGCTAGTGAATCAATAATCTCAAGTATTTATTTAGCTAAAGATAATAAAGAATTTACATTATCTAGTTTATTTAGTTCACCAGATATTGCAAAACAGAAATTTTTATCTAAAATAAAACAACAACTAGCTGTAAAAGGGATATCTGAAGAAGTAATAAATCAAAATATTATAAATCTTCGAGATCAAGACATGGCTACATGGAAATTTAACTATAATGACTCTAAGTTCAATATTAATGTAGAGCCAAATAAAGAAGAGATTAATTCAGTAGAAATACCAGTTAATGATTTATTTAAATATATTGATGAAACATATCTTAAGGGTGAGGATTTAGAAAAATATAATGAGTATATTAAGAAGAGAAGTAGAAAAGCTGTAGCTTTAACATTTGATGATGGTCCAAATCCTAATACCACACCAGTTGCTTTGGAATTATTGAAAAAATATAATGCAAAAGCTACATTCTTCATGGTAGGACGTGCTGTTGCTGGAAATGAAAATATTATTAAGCAAGTTGTTGCAGAAGGTCATCAAATTGGAAACCATTCATGGAGTCATCCATTATTAACTAAGATTAGTTTAGAGCAAGCTAAAAGTCAGATAAATGATACTACTGAAGCTTTGAAAAAGGCAAGTGGTCAAGATGTACATATAATGAGACCACCGTATGGTGGAATCAATTCTGCTATTCAAGCAGCTGTTGATCAGTCATTTATATTATGGGACATAGACACACTTGATTGGAAGAATCGCAATACTGCTTCAATAATGAAGGAAGTTCAAAAAACTCAACCAGGCTCAATAATATTAATGCATGATATACATCAAACATCGATTGATGCTTTACCTACAGTACTTCAATACTTAACAGAACAAGGATTTGAATTAGTAACAGTTGAAGAACTTATGGGAGATCAGTTAGAACTTCATCAAAAATATACAAATAGAGAATAGGATAATAAGAAAGTTCAATGAATAAGTTCATTGAGCTTTCTTATTTTTAATGAAAGTACTTTAGGACTAGATTATTTATTTTTCGGCTGTTATGATGTAGAATAGAATTAAGAAGAAAATTAGTAAATTTTGTGAGGTTTATTTATGAGAGTTGAAATAGTTTCTGTTGGAACAGAATTATTATTAGGTGATATAGTAAATACTAATACAGCATATTTATCAAAAGAACTGGCAGCACTTGGATTAGCAGTCTTTAGGCAAACTACAGTAGGAGATAATCGAGAAAGATTACTTAAAACTTTAGATATTGCATTTCAGAAATGATACGGTTATAATCACTGGTGGCTTGGGACCTACTGATGATGATATAACTAAAGAATGCGCAGCAGAATTTTTTGGAAGGGATTTTTATTTTCATGAATATTCTTGGGTGAAAATTATTGAGAGATTGACAAGAGCTGGTAGAAATGTAATTACAGAAAATAATAAAAAACAAGCTATGATTCCTGAGGGAGCTATAGTATTAGAGAATTTTTGTGGTACAGCTCCAGGAATAATAATTGAAGAAAAATAATAAACGTATTATCTTAATGCCTGGTCCTCCAAGAGAAATGCGAGATATGTTTGAGAAAAGTGTTAAACCTTATTTAGAAAAATACAGTAAGAAACAATTTATTTCAAAATATGTAAGATTCTATGGTATTGGTGAATCACTTTTAGAAACAAAAATCAAAGATATAATGGATAGACAGACTAATCCTACTTTAGCATTATATGCGAAAACGGGTGAGGTGCTATTAAGAATTACTGCGAGTGCTGAAGATAAACATGAATGTGAGGACAGGATAAATCGTCAACTGGAAGAAATAGAGAGTAGAGAAGGCGTAGGGGAATATATTTATTTAGTTGGAGATGAAGATGTATCTAGTTCACAAACGGAATTGAATAGTGCAGTAGCTAATCTTCTTATTGAAAATAATTACACAATTTCTATAGCAGAATCTCTTACTGGTGGAAAAATAGCAGAAATGCTAGTAGAAAAAAGTGGAATTTCAAATTCATTATTAGAAGGAGTTGTATGTTATTCAAATAAATCTAAGATTACTACATTAGGAGTAAAAGAAGAAACTTTAGAAAAATTCGGTGCGGTTAGTGAAGAGGTTGCCCGAGAGATGGCCCTAGGAGTAGCGAAGAGACTAAATAGTGATTTTGCTATTGCTACAACTGGAATAGCTGGACCAAATAGTGATGAAAGTGGGAAGCCAGTTGGATTAGTTTATATAGCTGTATATGCCCAAGGAGATCTTTCTGTAAAAGAGTGTTTATTCGTTGGAGATAGGGAGTTAATCCGCTTTAGAGCAAGCGTAGAAGCACTTGATGAGGTTAGAAAAAAATATTTTGAAAAACTATAGTTTTTGCTTGAAAAAAGTTAAACTATTATGTATAATTATGATAATAAAAAAAAGATATTTAAGGAGATTTTTATGTATACAATGAACTTATCTAGTTTGGAGTCACCGGATCCCAGGTACGGGCAAGATGATGAATATTCCCAGGACTTCAATACTGAAATAGACTATGAAGATGAAATTTTATCAGATTACGCTGATGAAAGTTATAATGAAGTAGAGTTTTCTACTCCAGAAGAGGAGTTTTTAGATTACTCTAATGAAATGTTCCTATATAAGGAGTATTCGTACGATTTTGCGGATGATTACGAATATGATGAAGTTAGTATATCTAATGATCAAATAATGTTAGAAAACATAAGTGAAGCTTAAAATAACATTAATAAAACATAGACCTATAAGTGATACACTTATAGGTCAATTTTATGGTATTTGAATCTATATATCAATAGAATATATTTTAAAGTTATGTGATAATATTTAGTTTTATTTTAACGATATTTTATATAATTGTTATTATAGAATATGGTATAATAGAAATTAACGAGGAAGGAGGAGAAATGTTGAAATATTGTAAATTTATAAGTTCTGGATTGTTATGTTTTAGCTTAATTACAGTTGCAAGTTCAGAGACAAAAGCAGATTATTTTACAGATTATAATACAACTGTAATGGATACAGTACTAAGGAATAATATATTTAATTTTGATTTATTCTCTAAAAGTAGAAGTTACTCTCTTCCTGTTATAAAAAATAATCTAATTCAGAGTAATATGGAAGAATTGGAGTATAGTGCAGAATTATTGAGTTATAAAAAGAATTCATATAATTATCTAATTTTCTATTCACTTGATAGCAATAATATTCCGAGTGAATTGTTCAGAGTACAGCTGAAAAAAAGTGGAACTGGAAAAATAGTTGATAGAAGTCTATTAAAACTTTTTGTTCCAAATAGTAGAATAATAATGAATGTTATGAGTTATGACATGGATAATAGAGGAAATATAGAGAATCTTGAATATTCTAAATCAAGTCAAATATATTTTACTAAAAAAAATATTAATCTAGTAGTAAAAGAAGGTAAAAAAGAGGTAGTAAATAGAGCGATTGAATTAAGAAATTCTCCTAAGGATGATAAGGTCTCAGTTTTACCATATGAAATAGAGCAGTATTATCGACCTGATAAATATTATAGTTATACAAAAGCTAAAATATTGGTTGATGGTAAGGAAACAAGTTCGGAGAATATAGAAGTTCCATATTTATCGAAAAAAATAGAAGTGCAATTAACTCAGGATAAAGATTACTGGAATAATGTAAAAATAGAATATCCTTCGGTATTTAAGAAGAATAATAAAGAGTTTTTAATTAAACAGGGAGTATCGTTTGGTGACTTCATTAAAGAAAATGAAATTAAAGATATAACTACTAATGATTCAAGTTATGTTTTTTCTGGTTATTATTTAGATGACAAGAAGGTTTCAAATTCTCAAGTATTAGGAAATAATATAAAAATTGAAGCAAAATATAATACAAAAATATTATTGGATAACGGTATTACTAAGAAAGAAGTGATGTTACTAACCGATCAGAAACTAAGTGAAATAGATACTAAGTTCTTTGATAGAGAAAAATATCATGTTGATAGTTATACTATTTTAGATGCAAAAGATAATTCTAAAATTAATGAAATTAAGGATTTATCTGAAGTTAGTATCGACAATAGTATTATAGTAAAAGCAAATTATAAAGAAAATGTTAATACTATTAAAATTCGACAGGATGATTATAATAAACGATTTGGTAAGGTTGATGATAGTATAAAAGACAAGGATATAGAATGGCCTGAAACTAAAAAAGATAGGGGATTTACTAGCAGAACTTCGTAAAAAAATTAAACCAAATTCTGGATATGAAGTACTATTTAGATCTAATAAGAAAGTAATCAACGATGATGATTATATTACAGCAGAGACAGTTTTAGAGATTTACTTTAAAAAAGTAGATAGTGAGTGGGTTACTGTTAAGTTTGTAGGACGAGGTATTGATAAATTCTTGTCTGATGGTCAAGAGGTACTAGTAGGATCTAGAATAGATAGTATGATTAATTTACCAACGGCTACAGGAGTTACAGAACAAGAGTTCTTAGGTTGGCAGGCAAATAGCGATTATTTAATGGCTGGTGAAAACTCAGAAAATATCAGAGTTTCTAAAAACAAGCTATTGCAAACGAATGAGTTAGGTGCTGTAGTTACAGAAAAAGGAAAAGATATTGAATTTACTGCAGTATATAGAAAGTTATTTAATGTAGAATTTGAAAAAACTTTTGAAGGAAATATTAATCTTTCCAAAGGAACATCTAATGTTTTAAGAGTTGATGAATTTAATAATATTGGAGATGCTACAAAAAATAATAAAATAATAGTAGAGCCTAAATCGGGTTACTCATTATCTCATTTTATTGCAAATAAAACAGTAAAAGTAAATATGGGTAAAGGAACAAAAGAGATTTTTGTAGGTCAAAAAATTGAAGAAAATGATCTTTATAATATCGTGCCTACATCAGATTTAAAAATTACTCCGGTGTTTAAATTAAGTGTAATTCCGTCAACACTAGAAGAAATGATAGAAAACAATAAGATAAAAACTGTTGATGATGCATTAGATCTAAAATTTGAATCAACTGAAAATATTAAAAAAATATTAGGACCGCTTTATTATTTAAGGTAGTGTAAAAAGGCTTAGCAAAAATGCTGAGCCTTTTTTACAGTTCAATTAAATTTTCTCTAAAAATTGTTCTACTTCTTTTTGCGTTTTAGCAAGTCTTGATACGAAACGACTAACTTCAACATTATTTTTGTAACCTACAAAAGATGGAATACCAAAAATATCAAGAGCTTGTGCTATTTCTGGAAAATCATCACGATTAACGTAGATAAATTTTATTTCAGGAAACTTGTTCATCGTTTCTTCTAAATAACGATCAAGCATAATGCAATCAGGGCACCATGTTGCAGAGAATACAAAAACAATTTTTTCATTTTCCTCTTTTTAATGTTTTAAATTGTTCTATAGAGTCTAATTTTTCTATATAGTTAAACATATAATCACCTCATTTATGGAAAAATTATATCATAAAAAGAAGTATTTATCATTAACAATGCTTTGAAGGTTTAAGTAGAAAATATTGAACAGTATTGAAAATCATTGATAATAAGATTATTTTCAATTTTTGATTACAAATGTAAGCATATCTATTGAATTAAATTGTTAAATGTTGCATAATATGAAATATAGAGATTAAGTTTAACTTATGAAAAGTTAAGGAAATACTAGTCTTTAGTTGATAAAAGCTATACTATATTATAGAGGTGAAAACATGGCAAAACATTATGATTATATTGCAATTGGTGGAGGAAGCGGTGGAATAGCTTCAATTAACCGAGCTGCAATGTACGGTGTAAAAGGATTGTTAATCGAAGGTAATGAATTAGGAGGAACATGTGTAAACGTTGGATGTGTTCCTAAAAAGTTATGTGGCATGCGTCACAAATATCTGAAAGTTTAAAACTATACGCAAATGATTATGGATTTAATTTTGGAGATGTAGAATTTGATTTTTCAAAATTAGTAGGTAATCGTTCTGCATATATTGATAGAATTCATGGTTCTTATGAACGTGGATTAAACAATAATAAAGTAGATCTAGTAAGAGGATATGCTAAATTTGTAAATAAAAATACAGTTGAAGTTAATGGTGAACAGTATACAGCTGATCATATACTAATAGCGACTGGTGGACAACCAACTATACCTAATGTTGAAGGTGCTGAATTTGGTGTTACTTCTAATGAAGTATTTGCACTGAAACAATTACCAAAACGTATCGCTGTAGTTGGTGCAGGATATATCGCAGTTGAACTTGCAGGGGTATTCAATGGATTAGGTGTTGATACTCACTTATTTGTACGTCGTGATCGTCCTTTAAGAACTTTTGATAAAGATATAGTAGATACTTTAGTAAAAGTTATTAATGAAGAAGGACCAACTCTTCATACAAATGCTATTCCTAAAAAAGTTGTAAAAAATGCTGATGACAGTGTTACTTTAGTGCTTGAAGATGGACGTGAAACTACAGTTGATCTTTTAGTCTGGGCAATCGGTAGAAAACCATTATCTGAAAATCTTAACTTAGAAGCTGCAGGTGTAGAAGTAGATGAACGTGGATTTATTCCAACAGATAAATATCAAAATACTAATGTAGAAGGTATTTATGCAGTTGGTGATGTAACAGGGCGACTTGCCTTAACTCCAGTTGCTGTTGCCGCAGGACGTAGATTATCAGAAAGATTATTTAATAATAAACCTGAAGAGCACTTAGATTACACTAATGTTGCTACAGTAGTATTCTCACACCCAGCGATAGGTTCTATTGGATACACAGAAGAACAGGCTATTAAAGAGTTTGGTGAAGAAAATATTAAAGTTTATAAATCATCATTCACTCCAATGTATTCTGCAATAACTAGTCACAGACAACCATGCTTTATGAAACTAGTAACTCTTGGGGAAGACGAGAAAGTTATTGGATTACACGGAATTGGATATGGTGTTGATGAAATGATTCAAGGTTTTGCTGTAGCTATTAAAATGGGGGCAACAAAACGTGATTTTGATAACACAGTAGCAATTCACCCAACAGGTTCTGAAGAATTTGTAACAATGAGATAATTATATAAAAATAGAAGCAGGAAAATTCTAAAATTTTGATTTACTAAAATCAATCTTATTGAATTGTCCTGCTTATTTTATTTGACATTAATATTAAATAGGAGTATTCTGAACTTGGGAGGGGATTACTATGAAAAAATTATTAAAAACAGTAATTATTGGAATATTCACAGTATCTATATCAACAGGTTGTGTAAGATTTAGTAAAGAGAATCCAGAAAAAAATGCCACAAAAGAATCTTCAAATAAAGTATTTAAGGAATGGATTGGAGAAAAAAGGATAGATAGTATTAAAATTAATACGGTGAAAAATAATGTTAAAATCTATTATCATGATAATGAAACAATTCTAATAAAAGGGAATTTCAAGGGGAAATATAATTATAATACTAATAATAACTTGCTAGATATTACTTCATCTGCAGAGGAATCAGATGAAAATAGTCTAACGATATATCTTCCCAAAAAAGAATATAAAAGTATTAGTATAGAAAATAAAGATGCAACTTCGAAAATATTTGATGTAAATGTTAAGAATTTAGTTGTTAATAGTAATGATGAGATAGTTGTCGATGGAGCAGAAGTAGGAAATCTTAAATTATCTGCTGATAATAAAAAGGTACAAATTACTAAGAATACTTTAAAAAATGCAGTAATTGAAACAAAAAATAATACGAAAATAATAGTAGATCAAACTAAAGTGAATTCTATGAATATGGTAACAGATGCTGGTGATATATTTGCTAAGATAATAGGTAATAAAGAAGATTATCAAATTAATTACAGCAAGAATACAACAGCTGCTAAGGAAAAACAAATAACAGCCATTTCAAATAAAGGAAAAGTTGAAATTAGTTTTATTTAGAATAGTAAAATAGTAAAAAAAGAAGAGATGGATTTTATAAGTCCATCTCTTCTTTTTAAAATTTCCCATTTTTTATGAAATTTTCTAGTTTTCTTCTATCTTTATCGCTCATTCGAATATGTCTATTTTTCAATTCTCGTGAATTATGTTTTCTAGTCATTTTAGAAACGCTTTGTTTCCTATCTTTTAACTCTTTGATAAACATATGACAGTCTCTTAGAATAGCTCCGTACCCAAGAGTAGTATCACGCTCATCGTTATCATCACTCACAACTATAATATCCACAAAATGATCGATTCTTAATTCTCGAGTTTTTCTTTCTATCCATTGATCAGCACGTTCTCCAGTTTTGGTATAGACAATACTGATAGGTGGCTCTTCTTTTATATATTCTTTTGCACGAGTTAGATAGGCATCAAATACACAGTAGACGATGTAATTATTTCCTCCTGCATATTCACGTAACATGTCGATTAGAACATCACGCTCAGTAGGGAAGGTAGAGCTTTTTATTAAGTTATATTCTTTCATACGAAAAAGTAAATTATAACCATCAATAAATAAATATTGTTTTTTCATAAAAAAGCCTCCTTTGTAAATTTAATTAATTACTTTCCTCATATCAACATGCTCAATACCCGCATCTAAATATATTTTATCATTAACTCGGTTGTAACCTAATGATTCATAGAATTTTTCAGCTTGAATTTGAGCACTTAATTCTACAGTTACTTCTCTTTTTAAAATATCTTTGGCAGTAGTTTCGCAGCCAATAATCAGTTCACGTCCAATACCTTGACCACGATATTCTTTATCTATAACAACGCGCCCGATGTGAATAACATCTTTATCCATATCGATAAGACGTGCGACTCCAATAAGATTATCGTCATGAAAATATCCAATATGAACAGTGTTCGCACTATGATCTTTATCATCTAATTCTAGTTCAATAGGAACATTTTGTTCTTTAACAAATACTTCAATACGAAGAGCAAAACCAAGGTCAAGCTCTTCTTTAGATTCTAATATTTTAATCATTAGATTTTATTCTTTCATACATAATTATTCCAGCAGCAACAGAAGCATTTAAGCTTTGTATTTTTCCTAACATTGGAAGGTGATATAAGAAGTCACATTCATTAGTAACAACTTTACTCATTCCTTCACCTTCATTACCGATTACAATAGCTAGTGGTACATCTTTTGCAATTTTTTGTATAATCTTCAGAACGTTCTGCTAGTGTAGTTCCAGCGATCCAGAAACCTTTTTCTTTTAGTTTTTAATAGCATCAGTTAGGTTTGATACGCGAATAACGGGCATATGTTCAATCGCTCCTGCAGATGCTTTAACTGCAGTTTGGCTAACCACAGCAGCACGACGTTTAGGGATTATTATAGCTTTAACACCACTAGCCTCAGCAGTTCTAATTATCGCTCCAAGATTATGTGGATCTTCAATATGATCTAAAATTAGTAGGGTAGTATCCTTATTAATTTC
Source organism: uncultured Gemella sp. (assembly GCA_927911745.1). Classification (GTDB taxonomy): domain Bacteria; phylum Bacillota; class Bacilli; order Staphylococcales; family Gemellaceae; genus Gemella. Next base: position 12,279 of record CAKMQF010000084.1, on the reverse strand, counting down.
TAGGTTATTTACTACTTCATCAAGTTCAAAGTAAGCGTATGGGGCAACATAGGCGATAACCCCTTGGTGACGTTCAGTAGTAGAATTATCTAGTTTACGTTTTGGAACTTCTTGACAAATGATTTTTTTCTCATTAGCAATAGCGAAAATAGCTTTTAATCTTCCTTTTTCAATACCTTCTTGGAATAAAATTTTATTAATTTCGCGTCCTGATTTAATAGCTTCAAGTATAGCGTTACGACCGGCAATTACTTCTTTATCTAAATCAACCTCAGGAGTTTCAACTTTAGGTTTTTGTTCTTTGTTTTTTAGTCTTAATTCTTTATAGTGTTTATTGTTTTTCTTCATATAGTCTAATTATGTAGTTAAACATTTCCTCCAATCTTTCAAAGTTTTTTTCTAAATATAAATAACCGAATACTGCCTCTAAACCTGTAGCAAGTTTATATTCCATAATACTTGCGTTCTTTGCTTTAGAGTTGTTTTTTTGATTTTTTGCACGGTTATAAATTTTTTCTTCTTGTTCTGTTAATATACTATTATTTAGTATGTTTTCCATAAAACTTGCTTGTGCTCTTGCTGATACGATTGTAGATACTGTTTTATGAAGATCATTTATTTTACCTAAGTGATTTTTCATAACGTACTCTCTACTCATAATATCATAGATGCTGTCTCCGATATAGGCAAGGGTTAGTGCTTGCATTTGATTAGGATTGGTGAAGTTTTTTTCAGTAAATTTAAAAGTTATATTTTTTTCCATCGTACACCTTGTTTAGTATCTTCTAAGATAATTCCTTGTTCTTTTAAGTCATCACGTATTTTATCAGCTAAGGCGAAATCACGATTTTTACGAGCTTCTTCACGTTCAGCTATTAAACTTTCGATGTGTTCACTATCAATTGTATTATCTTCTTTTACGCTTATTCCAAGAATAGAACTATAAGTTTCAAATGCAGCGTTGATTAGCTCTAGAGTTTCTTTGTTAACAGCTTCTCTTGCTGTGTATGAATTAGATATTCTTACGATTTCATACCATGAAGAAAGTGCGTTTGCTGTATTGAAATCATCTTGCATATATTCTTCAAATTTGTTTAACTCTTCTGTAACTAATGCTACAACTTCTGTATCTAGTTTTTCATCAGTCATATCATTATTTAATCTGAATTGTAAGTTTTGATAAGAAGTTTTAATTTTTTCATAGTTTGTTTTTGCAAGTTCGATATTTTCTAGTGTATAGTTAATTGGAGTTCTGTAGTGAACTGTTAACATGAATAAACGCAGCACCATTGGATCTATTTCTGCAATAATATCTTTTACTAAGCGGAAATTACCTAAACTTTTACTCATTTTAACATTATCAATATTAATAAATGCATTATGCATCCAATAGTTACTGAATGGTACATGATTGTGACATTCAGATTGTGCTATTTCATTCTCGTGGTGAGGGAATGTTAAGTCTTGTCCACCAGCGTGGATGTCGATTGTATCACCTAGAGTTTCTTTTGCCATTACAGAACATTCAATATGCCAACCAGGGCGACCTTCTCCAAATGGACTATCCCATTTAACTTCTCCAGGTTTAGCTTTTTTCCATAATGCGAAATCTAGAGGATCTTCTTTGTGCTCACCAACTTCAATACGAGCACCACTAATTAGGTCATCAATAGATTGTTTACTTAATTTTCCATAGTCTTCTTTTTTACGTGTTCTGAAATAAACATCACCATTGGCTTCGTATGCAAATCCCTCTTCAACAAGTTTTGAGATGAAGTCAATTATTTCTTGCATGTATTCAGTAACTCTAGGGTTTTTAGTTGCTCTCTTACATCCAAGTGCATCATAGTCTTTAAAGAAAGCAGTAATATATTTTTCAGTTAGTTCACTTGTAGAAATTCCTTCTTCATTACTAGCCTTAATAATTTTATCATCAACGTCTGTAAAGTTAGAGATGAAATCTACTTCATATCCACTGTGTTCTAAATATTTGCGAACTACGTCAAAAACTATAATCGGACGTGCATTTCCAATATGTATATAGTTATATACAGTAGGTCCACAAACGTACATTCTTACTTTGTTTTCTTCAATTGTTTTTAAAATTTCTTTTTGTTTTGTCAATGTATTATAGAGTTTAATCATAAATAGCTCCTTTTAAAAGGGAGATTCATAAATTAAAAGTTAATTATCTTATAAATTAACTAATGAATGACTCCCAAATTTCTTCTATATCATAATAACTAAAAAAGTCTATTACTTAAATTTTAACACAAAATGCCTATAAAATGAATTATTTCTTAATGTTTTATAAAAGATAATCGATTTTTATTTGTTTTAAATTTATATTTGTATTAAAATATATACAGGAAAAAATAAAGGATAAGAAAATCATGAAATTATCAGATACGATTTATACGACTGAGCAACATAAACAATCAAAAAATGTCTTTTTAATAATCATTGGAACGATATTATTCTCTATTTATGCTGGATTACTAATACCTGTAAATAATATTGGGGCAGGTGGTGCATTAGGATTAAGTTTAGTAATAAATAAACTAACAGGAATAAAAATAGGTACTGTACAATTTATTTTAAATGTTCCATTATTTTATATAGGATATAGATATATTAGCCGTAAGTTCGTAATTCTTACAGGAATTGTGATAAGTATATCCTCTTTTTTAATAAATAATTTACCAAAAATTATAACACCAGTAAATTTAGGAGATTCTCTTGTCGCAGCAATTTTTTGTGGGATTATTTCTGGACTTGCGATGTGTTGTCTATTAGTTGCGGGCGCTTCTACTGGGGGAACAGATATTACAGGTAAATTCATTTCTAAAAAGATGGATTTTAATTTACCAACTGTATTTCTTATACAGGATATTACAATTTATACAATAGTATGGATATTTTTTGATATAAAATATGTAATGTATGCTCTTGTTATGAGTTTTGTACGTAATCAGACGATGAAAGGTGTTCAGAAATTTTTCTCAGCTTATATTCAATGTACAATTATTTGTAGTAATCCTGAAAGAATGGTTGAAGTTATAAATAATACTTTACATAGAGGATCAACAATTATGGACGTGGAAGGTGGATATTCACACGAGAAGAAACGAATGATTATTGTAGTTATTCAGCAGAATGAAATGTATCAATTACGTAAGTTAGTAGCGAAAAATTGTCCAGAAGCATTTATTACTGTAAGTGCGGTAAATACGATAGTAGGGAACTTTAAAGAACATTCTTATAGACTATAAATTTTATATAAAATCGGGTTAGAATTATTATTTTAAGTCGATTTTTTAATTTGTATTTGAGTGTTATTATATTTGATATGCAGAGTATTTAGAAAGGGAAAAAAGTTGCTAATAGACCATTTTTGATATATAATATCTAGTGAAAAGAAAATTAGGAGGTAAGAAAATGAATTTAATTCCTACAGTAATAGAGCAAACTTCTCAAGGGGAAAGAGCATACGATATTTATTCAAGATTATTAAAAGACAGAATCATCATTCTTGGTTCAGATGTAAATGATCAAGTAGCAAATTCAATAACTAGTCAGCTTTTATTTTTAGAAGCACAAGATAGTGAAAAAGATATTTATTTCTATATTAATTCACCAGGTGGAAGTGTGACAGCTGGTTTTGCAATTTATGATACAATGCAACACATTAAATGTGATGTTGTTACTATTTGTATGGGTATGGCAGCTAGTATGGGTGCATTCTTACTTGCAGCTGGGACTATTGGTAAACGATACGCTCTTCCAAATGCAGAAGTAATGATTCACCAACCATTAGGTGGTGCACAAGGTCAAGCAACAGAAATAGAAATTGCTGCAAAACACATATTAAGAACTAGAGAAAACTAAATAAAATTTTAGCAGATAGAACTGGTCAAACTATTAAAACTATTGAACGTGATACAGAACGTGACAATTATTTAACAGCAGAAGAAGCGTGTGAGTATGGATTAGTAGATAAAGTAATGTATCCAGAAAATAACAAACCACAGAAAAAAGAAAGACCAAAAAAAGCTACGAAAAAAGCTGCTAAAAAGTCAGAATAGATATAAAAAAGGAATTGAGTTAAATCTCAATTCCTTTTTTATTATATTTTCCAAACTTTACCAATAGCATTTCTAATTTCATAGTTATCCATAAAGTACTCAATATTCCCGTTGAAGTTACGTTTGAACTGTAGTACACCATAGTCAGTAGCATCTTCAGAATGAAAATCTTTTGAAGTACCAAAGAAGTTGAAATATTTGAAGTTATTGTTAATTGCGTATTTCATCATATGGAATAAGATAGCATATGGTCCTTCATAACGGTGGAATTTTCTCATTGCACCACTTGTGAAGTAAATTAAATCTTGACCAGATTCTATAAAAGTAGCACATGAAAGGTTAATAACATTTCCATTTTCAGCTTTAAGTTCTTTTATTTTATCAATTTTTTTATACCATATTGCAATATTTTCATCAAATTCTTTTAGACGGTTAGTTGCTTTTTTAGCATTTACTTTTCCTTGGTCTAATTTTTCTTTTAAATCATCTCGCTCTTTTTCAAGATTTGCAATTGTGTTAGTTGTAGTTTCAACGAATTGATCACAATCAATATATGAAACAAGGTAGTGAGCTTTATCTCCGATATTATTTTTTAATGATTTGAAATAAGTATTATCTCGGATTTCAAAATCAATTCTATCTTCAGTATCACGATTTATTTCATCGAAGATTTTAGCATCTTCTTCATTGAATATGTCTATTTCGCGAACCTGAACCCCTTCTTTCATCGTTCTGTTAATAGTATAACGAGCAATTTGTGAAATATTTTTTAATAAATTATTCTCAGTAATATTTTCGTCTAATTTTTTAGAAAAAACACAACGAGAAGCTAGTGTAGGATTTGTAAATAAATCTTCATTCATAGCGTGATAATTTAAGTCATTTAAAATTCTATTTGTTCTAACTGCATCTTCATTTTCTTCTACAAATTCAACATCATTGTAGATTTTTTCATTGACAAATGGATTTACACGTACACATAATACTCTTAGATTTTTTGCATAGTGTTTTTTTAATTGATCAAAGTAAAAACTAACTAATTCAGAATTTGAGTAATCCATAATTGGTCCATATTGAGCAGTTACTTTATAAAAGTACTTTTTATATTGAAAATAAAAGAAAATACCGTATGCTAGTATTTTATTATTTTCTTTTACGGCTAAAATTTCAGTTTTTAAGTTGTTATTATTGGCCATAACATTATATTCTGCTGATTGTGAGAAATAATATCTGTGGTTATTTTCTTTTTGAAATTGTTGAAGTTCTTCACTACTAATTTCAGTAAATATCATTTTGAAATCTCCTTTTTAGTTTGTTACTATTCAAAATTACTTATAAAATTATATAACAAAAATTAAAAAAAAAAGTAATATACTAATAAGAGATGATATAATTAAGTAAAGTAACTATATGGAGTAAGGTTTTAATGAGAGAATATACAATAAGGAATGAAGGATACAAGATAAGGTATAATGATTTTGAGGGAAGTGGTACACCTATAGTAGTGATTCATGGGTTAGGATGTGCTGGATCATTTGATTATGTAGAAATTTTTAATAGTGAGGAATTTAAAGGTCATAGGAGGGTACTTATAGACTTATTAGGAGCTGGATATAGTGACAAACCTCTAGATTTTTCATATGAGGTTAAAGAACATGCGAAATATCTAGCGGAGTTTTTGGAAGATTTAGGTTTGAATAAAGTTATCTTATTTGGTCATAGTTTAGGTGGTGCTATTGCTATTGAGTTATGTGCAAGATGTAAAGACAAAATTGAGAGGTTGATTTTAACAGAACCAAACTTAGATCCCTCTACAAGAGGTCAGATTAGTTGGGCGATAGCACAGTATAAGGAAGATAATTACGAAAAAAGTATTAAGACACTAATAAAATATTGTGAAAGTGGAATGAATACAATGTGGGCTGCAACATTAAAAAAATTGCTTACCTAAAGCTGTTTATCAAATTTCTCGTGATGCAGTATTACAGAGAGAAACATCATGGAGAAGTATGTTACATGAGTTTGATATCCCGAAATTTTTTATATTTGGGGAAAATAGCCTTGCGAGTGATGACCTGGAAGAATTACCTAAACACAGTGTAAAGGTAAAAATGGTAAAAAATGCAGGTCATTCAATGGCGTGGGAAAATCCAGAGGGGTTGACTGAGGCTATAGTTAGTTGCTTAGTATAAATAAATCTTGAATATATAATTAATAAATGTTTGAATAAAAAAAATGTCCAGATAACTATCTGAACATTTTTTTTATATTTTTTGATTTTTATATTACTTACCATTAAGTAAGAGCATAATACTAATAGTATTAGTATTGCAATACTTGGTAATTTTATCGGAGCAAGTACTGCAAGGACTGTTCCGCATGTAGTAATTGGAACACCTTGATAGTATCCATTTTTCATTTTTGTTACATTAAATCTCGCTAAACGATAAGCACCACAGCATACGTATATTCCGCAAAGAATAGCGACAATTACCATTAATAGAGTTGATGGCTTATCATTTGTAATAAAGATTTCAAAAACAAGCATAGCAGGTGCTACTCCAAAACTTACTACGTCACATAATGAATCTAGGTCGTGACCAATTTCAGAAACAACACCAAGTTTTCTTGCAACGATACCATCGTATCTATCTGCAAGCATGGCTAAGATAATAAAGACAGTACCCCAGATAAAATATCCATGTGATGTAGTCAAAATTGACATAAACCCACAAAAAATATTGCAAAGGGTAAGATAATTTGGTATGAAGTTTTTATTCATTTTAAAAGTAAACCTCCAATATTGATATTATAATTATAGTACAAATTTGTAATAATGTCTAAGAAAATATGAAATTTATAATTATTAAGAGCTGAAAAATATTATTTACTCTGGTTGTTTATGACTTTAAAACCTGTTATAATTAGGATATAATTGCTTTTGGAGGTGCACTATGGAAAAGAAGTACCAAAATTTAAATTTAACAAAAATTTTTAAAGAACTCTTTATTATCTCTTTAGGTTGTGCTATTTATTCTTTTGCTATTATGCATTTTAATGTTCCAAATAAGTTGGCAGAAGGTGGAGGGACAGGTATATCACTGTTATTATTATATTCAATAGGTCTTCCAGTTTCTGTTGGGACAATACTGGTAAACATTCCTTTATTAATTATAGGATATAAGATGTTAGATAAAAAGACAATGTTATATACAGTTTATGGTATAATCATGTTGACTTTTTGGATTGGTATATTCGAGAAATATAATATAGAAATAGAAATCGGTGGAGACAGGCTATTAGCTGCTGTATTTGGAGGTTTACTAGCGGGATTAGGATTAGGGATAGTTTTTCTTGCAGGAGGAACGACAGGAGGAGTAGATATAGTTGCAAAAATTGTACAACTTTATACAGGTAGTTCAATTGGAAGAATTATTCAAATTCTAGACGGCGTAATCATAGCGTTAACTTTCGTAGTAGTTAAAAGTTTCCCAGCGATTTTATATACGCTTATTTATATTTTTATCTGTACTAAGGTTATAGATTATGTCGTTGAAGGTGGTGTTCCAGGAAAAGGAGTAATGATAGTTTCATCAGAAATAGAAGCCATTACTAAAAAAATTCAAGAAGATATGAATAGAGGTTTAACTTATATTAAAGGTCAGGGAAGTTATTCTAAGAAAGACTTAAATATAGGTTATTGTGTAGTTTCAAGAAATGAAATAGGAAAACTAAAGTCTTTGGTTTATAAAATTGACCCTCGGGCATTCGTAACAATAACTGAAGTCCATGATATTATAGGAGAAGGATTCAGTTATGATCAACCGAAAAAAACAAGTTTAAGCTTTAAAAAGAATCAAAAGTAAAGAATCTGAGAGGAGTGATTCAAAAATCGTGATTTCGTAGAAATCAATTTGTTGAGTCACTTTCTACAGTGGTTTATGAGTTATAATATACACTTTTTTAAAATTTAGAACTTTTATGTCAATCTAAGATTTATATTTGAAGGAGAAAAATATATATAATATGTTAAGGAATTATTATTTTAGATTAATAAGTGCAGTATTATTAATTTCTATTTGTTGTTCGTTATTTGGTCAAACGTTATTGAAATTAATAGAATTAACTAGTAGCTATTATAAGTATTTATTGATTCTAACACCTTTGATACTCGTTTTTACTAAGTTTAGTAATAAATATTTACACACCAGTGCTATAGGTATGAAGTATTTTATTGAAGCGGCAACTGATAAAAAAGCAAAAGTTACGTGGAAGTTTCCTTTTATTTTAACTTTAAATACTTTATTGGCCCATAGCTTCGGAGTGAGTGTAGGGCGTGAAGGTGTTGCTGTGCAGTTGGGTGGAGCTATTGGTGGGAATATTGCTCCTGATGAATTTGGTCCAGAGAAGAAACAATTTTTTGTAAAATTAGGCATGATTTGTGGGTTTGCTGGATTATTTCAAACTCCATTAGCAGCTGTAGTGTTCATTTTAGAGGTTGTCAGTGACAAATTTAACTTTACAATAAATAAAATTTATGAGTATGTAACATACATTGCTGCAGCGTATATAAGTGCTTTTGTATCACATAAAGTAGGTTTGGAGAAGTTCTTTGTAGCTATAGATGTAAGTGGAATTAATATAAATTTAGAATTTATTTCTAAATTAATCTTTGTTGGGGTTGTTTTTGTTTTTGTAGGAATCTTATTTGTTCTACTTCAAAGAAAAATAAAAGAATTAGTATCTTTGAATAAAATATCATATGGATTCTTCTAGTTATCTTTATTTTAGTTAGTATTGTTTTTGAGTACAGATATGCTTCATTAGGTACAAATTTAATCGATCTTTCTTTTACAGATTTTGAACAGATTCAGGTTTATGATTTTATGTTAAAAATTATATTAACAGTTATTTGTACAGGGATAGGCTTTAGTGGAGGAGAGGTTACTCCGTTGTTTGCGATTGGAGCGACTTGTGGAGTATTTTTAGGAATTTGGCTAGGGCTACCAATCCTAGTAACAGCAGCCTTAGGATACTGTTTAGTATTTTCAGCGGCAACTAAGACATACATTGCACCTATATTCCTTGCATTAGAAGTATTTGGATATAAAATAATGTTATTTGCAGTAATCCCTGCAATATTAATTTACTTAATCAATAAAAAATATAGTATCTATAAATAATTAAATACACCCTAGTGTGAAAATTCACGCTAGGGTGTATTATTATAATCCAAGTATATTTAGTATCTCTTTTTTATATTTTAATTTTTGTTCATCTTGATTATTTTCATCAAGATTTATTTTTATTTCAGATACAATTTCACCAGGTTTATTTTTAATGATATAAATTCTATCGCTTAGGTCAATAGCTTCGTCTATATCGTGAGTGATCAGTAGAGTAGTTATATCAAGTTTATTCTTGATTTCAAGATACCAAGAATGTAATGATATTTTAGTAATTGCATCGAGTGCACTGAAGGGTTCGTCTAGTAAAAACAGTTCTTCTTTGAACATATATGTACGTAGAAGTGCAACTCTTTGACGCATACCACCACTTAATTCACTAGGATATTTATCTTTATATTCATAAAGATTAAATAATTTAAGACTTTTTTATTGCTTCTTCTTCTGCTTCTTTTTTATTGATTTTTCTAATTAAAAGTGGAAGTATAATATTTTGAATAATAGTCTTATGTTCTAATAATAAGTCTTTTTGAAGCATGTAACTAACACGACCTTTATAATCTGTGTTACCTTTTATAGATATTTCTCCACTTTGAAGAGGATTTATTCCTGCAATAATGTTAAAAAGGGTAGTTTTACCAACACCACTTCCACCAAGTATAGAAACAACTTCACCTTTATCGACATGGATGTTTATATCTTTTAGTATTTTATTGTTAGGATAATTGAAAGATAAGTTTTTTATTGATAATATATTCATTATTTTATATAGTCATTGCTGAATCCAGTGTTTTCTGCAAGAGGTTGTTTTGTGATTTTGTTTTCGTTAACCCAACGGTAGAATGCATTCCATCTGTTAGCATCGAATTCACCCCAGTGATCTTTGTTTGATGCATATTGTTTAGATAGATATTTTTGAGATTCAACGACGAAATCTTTTTTATCTTTCAATTCTGGAGCATTTTTAATTAAAATCTCTGCAGCTTCTTCAGGATGTTCTATAGCGTAGACATATCCTTTCTTAATAGCTTTAAGAACTTTTTTAGCTTCTTCTTTATTTTCTTTTAAGTAATCGTTATTAGCAATGATTACTGGAGAGTAGTAGTCTAGATCTTTATTGAAATCTTTTAGATAGAAGTAGTTAATATCTAGTTTCATGCTTTCAGCTAATTTACCATCCCATGCATAGTAAATCCAAGCTGCATCGAAAAGACCATTTTCTAGTGGAGTAACAGAGTTTGTATCTGTATTTGGAGCTAGATTTAATTTATTAGCATCTCCACCTTGTTTTTGAATTAATGATTTAACCATTGCTAATTCTACTGGATCATTCCAAGTCCCATATTTTTTACCTTCAAGGTCTTTAGGTTCTTTAATATTGTTTTTCTTAAGTGAAATAATACCAGATGTATTGTGTTCGATAATTGCGGCTACGGCAGTGATTCCTGCACCTTTAGAAAGTTTGTTAGCCATTGAGTCTTGGTAGTAGATACCAAAAGGTGCTTTATTATTAATAATTAAGTCAGAAGTACTATCTTCAGGTGCTGGCTTAATGTCAAGATCAATACCTTCTTCAGCGAAGTATCCTTTTTCTTTTGCTACATATAGTCCAGTGTGGTTTGTGTTAATCGCCCAGTCAAGTACGAAATCTACTTTTTTAAGTTCTTTTTTCTCTGCGTTTTTATTAACTGTACTACATGCAGTTAATGAGATTGCTAGGATGAAAGCAAAAACGCTAGTTAATATCTTTTTCATGATTTTCTCCTATGTATTTCCATTTAATAAATTTTTTCTCACTTAGTTTAACAAGTTCGATACTTAATAAACTAATAACTGATACTAGTATTATGATTGCAAACATAGTATCGTATTCAAATAATTTTTTCGCTTTAATCATGTAAACTCCAAGGCCTTCAAAGCCACCTAGCCATTCAGCAACCACCGCTGCTATAAAGGCATAAGATACACTAACTCTAAGTCCAGCATAAAAGTAGCTTAGACTTGTTGGGATTTTCACATGCCAAAGTATTTGTAATTTACTAGCATTCATCAATTGTAATAAGGTAATCATATCTTTATCACAGTTTCTAAATCCATCTAGTATACTTACAACAATTGGGAATGTTGTTGTTAAAACAATTAATACGATTTTTGGTGTAAGTCCATAACCCAACCAAAGCACAAGTATAGGGGCTATTGCAATAGTTGGTATAGTTTGAGTCAGTACAAGAAGTGGATAGATAGACTTGTTAAATATTGGTATGCTATCCATAATTAAAGCAAGAAGCCATGCTATGACTATCCCTAGGAATAGACCTATAATAGCTTCGAGTAGGGTGATTTTGCTGTGAAATATTAATAGTTCGTAGTTTTTTATAAAAGCTTTAACTATTTCAACAGGTGTAGGTATGATATATTTTGGAAGTAAACCGAGATTACCAGCTCCTTGCCAAATAACCACTAAACACAACATAGAAATAGTTGCTGCATATTTATTGATTAAATTTGTCAATTTTTTCATTTATAGTTAAAACATCTCCATAGTTAATTTTCACATTTGCAAAAATATTTTTACTGTCCTCACCCGCTAGGACAAAGCATTCTTTAAGAGTATCCATAAGTTCGTTGAATTCACCTTCAATTACTGTTTCGAATGGAGTAACAATTACATTTGAATGCTTATTTTGTAGAAAATAGATAACTTTATCTATAATCTTTAGTCTTCCATCATGATTATCAAGTGGAAGAATTTGTAATGCAATACTGCAATTTATCAAAATAAAAAACCTCCTTACAATATAAGGTGGGGTCTAAGTTTGTCTTTAAGCCAAGTAGTGCCTACGCTAGCATTATCTAGATCAGGCGCGGTCGAAATATTTATATTCCCTCTCAGACTGTTCACAGACTCCCGTATAAATAATTATATCACACGTATGAAAAAAACAATAAAAGTGCTTACAGAAATAATAGTATTTCATGAAAAAATAAAAAATTTATGAAAAATGATT
>CAKMQF010000083.1 GCA_927911745.1 uncultured Gemella sp. | reverse complement strand
ATTAGAAGGAAATGAAAGCGATTATATTTCATAATTATCTATATATTTTATCTTTAATAGAATAATATAATGATGTATTAGTTTTAGTATGAAAAAAGGGAGTGACTCAAAAATCACGATTTTAGAGAAAATCGATTTTGTCGAGTCACCCCAGCAAAGTTTATTAGATATCTGAAAAGCTTTTATAAAGCGAATTTAGATATCAATAAACCACTGCGTCTATGAGTTATTATATGAACTTTGTTAAATTCTAGGACTTTTGGGTTAGCCCCAGACTAGTTTATTTATTTAATTTTTCAATATCGTCAAGTACTTTTTTAGCTTCATCTTTATTATTTTTAGAATATACATGTTTATTATATATTATTGCACTTATAGAAATCATATGAGCTGAAACGGGTGCTGCTAAGAATAAGAATGCTATTGCTAATAAGAATTTATATTCAAATACATTCAGATAACGATAGAAGTATATAAATCCTGCTATAAGGATTAATTCTACAGCGAAAGATCCAGTAACTCCTGCTGCGTGTATTTTAGTTATTTCATCAGGTAATCTAATAAATCCTATTACTGTTGATAGCATTGCTATTACCGCGATTAAAATTAGAAGTATAATAATAATGTCTAAAATATTATTTAGTATCATCACTAAAGACCTCCTTTTTAGCTAAGAATCTAGCAGTAACAACTGTACCTACTAAACATATAATAGCTATGATAAGTATAAGTGAAATATAAGAAAAAGTTTTATAGTACATACTAACTAAAACTATTAAGCACATTAGTGGCATAGCAAGTAAATCACTAGCTATTAATTTGTCAAATATGCTCGGTTTTTTTACGATATAAATTAATAAGAAAAATATCATGGCAATACTAGCGAATATACCTAGTAAAATTGAATAGTCTAATACTTTATCCATTTAAATCAACCTCCAGTATTGCTTTTTCAAAACTATTTTTTATACCTTCAATCTCACCAGGAATATCATCAGTATCAAGGCAATGAATATGAAGTGTTTTATTATCATGACCAACATTGACTGTAAGTGTACCTGGTGTTAAAGTTATCATATTGGCAAGTAATGTAATTTGCCAATTTTTTTGTTACTTCTAAAGGATATTCAAAAATAACAGGGTTAACATCAAGATCTTTTTTGAACATTAATTTTAAAACATTTATATCTGCTTTTAATAATTCAAACAAGAACATTAAGATTAATTTTATCCATTTATAAACATAAATGTAATAAAGTTGATCTCCTAGAATGTTTTTTGCAAATGTTTTTCTAAAGATGAATAGTAGTATCATACCCCAGAAAAATCCTACTGCAAAATATTCAGAATTATAGTTACCTGAAAAGAACATCCATACTACACCAACTAATATATTAATTAAAAATTGTAGTGCCATAATTATGCTCCTTTCTTAAGTACTAAATCAATATAGTGTTGAGGATTTAGTACCATTTGTATACCTTTATCGAAGAAACCATCTAATAGATTAGAGCTTACTCCGATAATAAGTGCTATTGCTACGATAGCGATAAGAGGAATTTGAACACCTTTTGGAAGAGGTTTTAAAATTAAACTCTTATTGATATTATCGTAGAATACATTTAAGAATATTCTAATTAAAGAGTAAAATACAACTAATCCAGATAATGCTACTAATATAGCAATAAATGTATTATTATTTGTAACTAAACCTTTAATTATTAGTGCTTTACCATAGAATCCACTGAATGGTGGAACCCCTGCTAATGAAAGAACTATAATGAAATATGTCCAACCAAGAAGAGGGTATTTATTGATTAAACCACTTTTTTGGAGATATTTGACTCCGCTAACATAAATTATTAATCCAACAACTATGAATAATGCAGCTTTTAGTAATATGTCGTTTACTGCATAGAGTAAAGCACCTTTAACACCGAAAGTATTCAGTGTTGCAGTTCCGCAAACCATAACTCCAAGAGAAATTACGATATTAAAAATTACTATTTGTTTTAAATCTTTTTGATAGATTGCTCCGATACAACCAGCTATAATTGAGACTGCTCCAAGTATTAATATATAAGACTTGATGAAGTTTGATTCGTAATAGAATAATCCATACGTTCTAATTATTGAGTAAAGACCAACTTTTGTTAACAATGCTCCGAAGATAATAGAAATTGCAATTGGTGGTGCTGCGTATGATCTATTCATCCATGTGAATAATGGGAATAGAGCACCCTTCATACAGAATACAAATATCATTACAGCTCCAACAAGGTATAATCCACGACGATCAGTCATCGATGAGATTGTTTGTGATATGTATGCCATATTCAAGCTACCAACAATTGTGTAAAGATATCCAATACTAATAACAAATAAGCTACCAGCAAATACATTCATTAGTACATAACTAATAGAAGATTTAAGCTGTTCTTTATTAATACCTACTAACAGTAGTAAGTATGATGACATAAGTAAGATTTCGTAGAAAACGAAAAGGTTAAATATATCACCTGTAGTGAAAGCTCCGTTTATTCCAACCATGATTAATAAAAATCCTGGATAAAAGAAACTAAGTTCTCGAACTTTATCAATAGTTTTAAATGAATATATTAATGTTGCAAGAAATACAACTGAAGATGTTGTAACTAGAACACTATTAAGTCCGTCTAATGTTAAAGTAATACCGAATGGACTAGCCCAATTTCCCATCTCTAATATTAGTATTTGGTGTTTGTTTACCATATAGATATTAAATATAGAAAATGCTAAGACTAGTAGTGTAGCCAATGTTGTTAATAAACGTTGCATTGCTATTCTTTTTCTAAATAATACAGTTATTGCTGCGAATAGAAGGGGGATAAATATTGGTATAACAGGTAAATTACTATGCATTATTTCTTTCCTCCTTCAT
>CAKMQF010000082.1 GCA_927911745.1 uncultured Gemella sp. | reverse complement strand
GAGAAATTTGATTGAAATCAAAAAGACAATTAGAGAGTGTTAAAACTTCTTAGAAACAACCTCAGGTTCTTTTTTTCTCTTCTGAAAAAACATTCTTGTCTTCTACATCTCCAAATTTATTATCTAGTTCATCTAAGAAATTAATTTTTTCGATTTTCGCTTTTTCTTTTTTAGTAAGAACATTATTCATTCCTTGTGGAATATATGTATAATTACTTAATCTTTCTGCGATAACTTCTTTTATTAGACGTATTAACTCCGCTTCTTTCGATAATCTCACTTCTTGCTTAGTTGGATGAACGTTAACATCTAATAAAATCGGATCCATCTCTATATTAATAACACATAATGGATACCTATTTATCATTAATAGTGTTCCGTATGCATCGATTATAGCATTTTGAATTCCATAGTTTTTAATATAACGACCATTGATAAAAATATTTATATAGTTCTTACTAGCTCTCGTCTCTTCAGGAACAGAAATATAACCAAATATTTTGTAATCATCGTTTGCACCACCAAATTCAATCATTTTTCTAGCAACGCCCATATTATAGATCTTAGATAAAATCTTATGGACATCACCATCACCGTATGTTTTAAAGGTGATCTTACCATCTACATGAAGTTCGAAAGCTACATTAGGATAAGATAGGGCAAACTTATGAATAATATTAGTAATATTAGCTTGTTCTGTATGTGGATTACGCAGATATTTCAGCCTTGCCGGTGTATTGTAAAATAAATTTTCTACACTTAAATCAGTTCCTTTAATAGGTGCGTAATATTCCTCAGAAACTACTTTTCCGCCTTCAAGAACTAATATCTTCCCTTGCGCTTCTCCCGCACAACTTTTTATCGTTACTTTACTCACAGATGAAATACTCGCTAATGCCTCACCTCTAAAACCTAACGTTTCTATGTGAAATAAATCATAGTCAGCACTTATCTTACTAGTCGCATGACGTAAAAATGCACGTGCTAAATCATCATTAGAAATACCACTTCCATTGTCAATAATTCTAATTTGTTGAATACCAAATTCTTTAATTATAATTTTTATATTAGTACTTCCTGCATCGATAGAGTTTTCTACAAGCTCTTTGACAACAGAAGAAGGTCTTTCGACTACTTCTCCCGCCGCTATTTTATTTGATAATTCTGCAGATAATATATTTATTTTTCCCATTTAATTTATTTCACATCCTCACTTATTTTTCTCTGTAATTCATAAAGAAGATTGAATGCCTGCATTGGTGTTGTTTCTAAGAAGTTTACACTCTCTAATTGCTTTTTGATTTCATCAAATTTCTCATTATCACCATCAAAATCCAATTGTAATTTTGCATAATTTTTCTTCGATTTTTCTTCAGCTTTTAATTGTTTTCTAATAGTTTTCTCCAACTCTTCTTTAAGTTCTTTTTCTAATTCAGAACGAAGTAGTTCTCTTAAAGCTTCTTCATCTATTTTTTCGGACTCTTCTTTAACTACTCGACTGCTGTATTCTTGTTCAAGTTCTTTACGTATTTTTTCTCTTAGTTTTTCTTCAGATTCTTGTGTTGAAGTTTCATTTAATAATACCTTATTATATCTAGCATTATCAACAAGGTCCTCACTACCTTTATTTCCACTTTCTAATTCTCTTAATATTTTATTAGCACCTACAATAACATCTTCTGGTAGATGGGCAAGCTGTGCTACATGAATACCATAACTCTTCTCGATAGGTCCTTCATTAATTTTATATAAGAAAATTAATTTCCCGTGATCTTCTTTCGCAGAAACGTGAATATTCTTTATTCCCTGGGTAATATTTTCTAACTTTGTAAGCTCATGATAGTGAGTTGAGAATAATGTTTTACATTTAATAGTATTATTAATATATTCTAATATTGATTGAGCTAAGGCAATACCGTCATACGTCGATGTTCCACGACCAATTTCATCAAAAATTAATAATGAATTTGCTGTAGATTCGACTAAGGCATTCTTCGCCTCAATCATCTCAACCATAAACGTTGATTTACCACCTGCAAGATCATCACTCGCACCTATTCTAGTAAATATTTTATCAAAAATCGGTAAATTTGCAGAAGTCGCCGGAACAAATGATCCTATTTGGGCAAGAATCACTATAAGAGCAAGTTGTCTCATATAAGTAGATTTACCAGACATATTCGGCCCTGTAATAAGCAAGATATTATTATCTTTGTCTACTTTGCAATCATTACTAATATAACTATCAGCACTCACATTTCTTTCAACAATCGGATGACGGCCATCAACAATATCAATAATATTATTATCATTGAATTCAGGTTTTACATAACCATATTCTTCCGCTACATCAGATAATGAAACGAACACATCAATATCACTTAGAGTATTAGCAACTCTTTGTAATCTTACGATATAATTATGAATTTTCGTCTTAACTTCTTGGAATAATTGTAATTCTAACTCTTCAATTTTTGTCTTAGAGTTTACGATATGTTCTTCAACTTTTTTCAGTTCTTCAGATACAAATCTCTCACAGTTAGAAAGTGTTTGTTTCCTATGATAACCTAGTTCTGTTGGATCTATAGTCTTAAGCCCTACTTTAGATACTTCGATAAAGTAACCGAAAATCTTATTGTATCCGACTTTTAGATTTTTAACCCCAGTTCTCTCTTTTTCACGTTCTTCAATTTCTAGTAAAATTCTATTACCATTTTACTAGCATTCTTATAACTATCTAACTCTTCATTAAAACCTAATTTAATAACATTACCTTCTTTAACTGTTTGACCAGCTTCTTCATGGATTGTCGCTTCAAGATAGTCGTATAAATCTGTTAATTCATCGATATTCTCTGCGATATCTTTTAATTTGTTAGATTCAAATCCTAATAACAATTTCTTAATTTCTGGTATTTGAGCTAATGTTTTCTTTAGATTTAATAATTCCTTAGGACTTACTATATTATAAGAAACTTTTGTAGAAATTCTCTCAAGGTCATACACTTCTTTCAAACTAGTTTTTACATCAGCTTTTTCAAAGTAATGTTTAGTAAAATCTTCTACGATTTCCTGACGTTTTTTTAATTTCTTTAAGATCTAGTAATGGATTTTCTAACCATTTTTTAAGTTTTCTTGATCCCGCAGCTGTTGAAGTCTTATCCACAATACTAAGAAGAGAACCCTTCTTACCACCATTAGCCATGTTCTGAGTAACTTCTAAGTTTTTTAATGAGTAGTTTGTCATATAAACAAACTTATCTTTGAAATATACTTCAAAATCTTTAAGGCTTGAAATATCTTTATTTTGAGTTTTTTCAATATAGTCTAAAAGAACATCACATGCTACACGTAGATTGTTGTCAGTAAGATTACTCGTCTTTTCCTTAGTAATATCATTAGTTAATTCAACTTCAGTAATATAAGCACTAATATCCAACTCTTGATCTTTTATGCTAATTACTTCTTTAATATTATTTTTTAATACTTCGTCTTGTAGATCAGCCATAGTTTTTAGGACAGTACAACGGCTATCCCCTGTCATAATATCACAAAATGCGAAATAGATATTATTATCCTTCACATATGCACTACCAAGGTAATTATTCTCATCATAGTTTTATAGTTCATATAAGTTCCTGGTGTGATTACTTGAACTACTTTACGCTCTACAATTTTCCCTTGACCAGGTTCTGAAACTTGTTCACAGATAGCTACTTTATATCCGTTATTTACTAAAGTATCAATGTACGTTGCTGATGAATGAAATGGAACTCCACACATAGGAATTTTTTCAGCTCCTCCATCACGAGCAGTTAAGGTTATTTCTAATATTTTTGACGCTCTAGTCGCATCTTCAAAGAACATCTCATAAAAATCACCAAGACGGTAAAATAAAAACATGTCCTGATAATCTTTTTTTATCTTCAGATATTGTTCTATCATTGGAGTATATTTCATCTCAAAAGTTCCTTTCTCTTTATTTCTTCCATGTATTTATAACATATATAATTTTAGCATAAATCGTTATTTTTTTAGTAGTGTGACATGTGGTAAAACATATAAAAAAGAGTTAGCTAGTAAATCACGGCTTACTAACGTAACTCTTTAAATATTTAACATTCATTTAGAAATCAAATTCGACTCCTGTTTTATTTAATTCATAGAATCTCTCAACATAATCTTTTCTGTTATTTATTTCTTTAGTGCTATTATATAAGTCTATAGAGGCATCGATTTGTCTAATACATTTATTGGCTAACTCTACACCTTCAACTTTATTTTGAGCAAGTTTTATCTGAGCAAGTAGTATGTATGTATGAACAGCAAATGTTGGTTTGATATGACTTAATGTAATATCTATTAAATCTAATATTTCAATTACTTTTTTACATACTTCTTCAGCTTCATTACAATTTCCACTTCTTAGCAGAAATCCAATACTGCTATGTAAAATTCTAAATGAAATAATAGTTGATATAATATTTATCCCTTCAACATCTGGATTATAACTTAGACTGTCCGCTATAGTCCTTCTAACAAATTCTAAAGGTATCTCTTTTGTACTACTAGTAGTAATTATCCCATTTAGAGCTGCTTTTTCATTCAAGCTTAGCATCTCAATTCCTTGGAAATACTTTAAAAGAATCTTGTTATTTTCTTTAAATTTTTCTGGAAGTATCCCTGAATATCCAGTAATCATAACAGCTATAAATAATCTCTCGGATAAGGTGATTTTCTCATCCTTTAATTTTCTAACTAGATGAGTCATCATTCCAGAATAGTTACCAACTCTAGCAAATTTTAGTACATCAATTGTCAATTCCTTATAATCAGACTCTAATCTAGGAAGTAATTCTGTTAAATATTCAATATAGCCTATCCCAAGACTTCCAAGCAGTTTTTCAAACACTACAAGCGAAACACTCGTCTCATCCGCTTCAAATCTTCTTAGTGTTTGTGCAGAAATCACTTCTCCAGCTGCATCCTTTAATTTGACTCCACGTTCAAGTCGTAATTCTTTAAACACCTTCCCATGAATTGATTTATTTGTCATAAATTTCCTCCACCCAATATTTTCTTTCAATCCTTTACCTATAATACTATTTTACAATAATTACAAAATTTACTAATAAAATATTACAAAATTGATAATTTCTCATCATTTTTATACTAGAATACATCGAAAACTTACAAATTTGATAAATTTGACTAATTAAACACCGACAATAATCCTACTACAGTCGAGATCTCTTTTTTCTTGTAATCAACAAGGTCATTTTTGTCACTATGACACTTATTACATTTTAGTAGCGTTATCTTTTGAGTGTCATGTGCGTCACGTTGCATATTTTCACCTTGATCTTCTACTATATTTTCTACGAAATTACTTTCATTTGTAAAATTATCAGATAATTCCCCTAGTATGCTTAATCCAAATAGATACATACTTAAGCCACATTGTCTCTCATTTAATAAGTGTTGATTTCTATTTTCATAAGCATCTCCAATTTCTATAAGTTATCGTATGCTTATTTTATCACGGATTAAAGCACTTTTTTCATAATCAGAAAACATTGTCCGATTCGAAATAAATATAGCTGAAAATAAGGGTTAAATAAAAATAATCAGACAAATTTGTCCGATTAATATTATCTAAAAACGAACTTCATCATAAAACAAACAAAAAAAAGTATTTAAGAAAAATTAATCATCTTAAATACTCTCCTGATACATTATATCTATATCATATAACGTTTAAAATTCAAAATCAATACCTGTTTTATTAGCTTTACATAAAACCTTATAATCAATATCAGCCATCACTTTAACAGAAGGGTCATCTATAATTTCTACTTCCACATTCTTATATTTTAACATCTTATTCGCAAGTTCTACACCTTCTATTTTATTTTGATGCAAATATATCATTGCCAATAATCCAATAATTTTAAAATAAAAATGTTCATAATTAAATAACAGTGGATGTTTTTCTAAATAATTAAGCACTTCTTTGCATCGCTTTTCACCTATGCTATAGTAACCATTTCTTGATAAAAATTTTAACAAGGCTAATAATAACCCACAATACGCAAAAGATATATAATTACTCAGATAATCTATAGTAGAAATATTATGTATACATTCTTCAATTATCCTATCAATATACTCAACAGTAAAATCTTCTCGTGAAGATATATCTATTAATATAGCCAGCAAACCCAATTCATAGCATCCTAATTTATTCGTTGACTCTATTTTTTCTTTAATTATTCTTTTATTTTCATCAAAAAACTCACTATCATCTCTATGATTTAAAATAATCATGAATAATAATATATATATCCTTCGTACAAAATCAATTTCCTTCTTTTTCAGCTCTCTTTTACATTCATTTATTACCTTTGCTGTAAAACCTGATTTCAGATATTTATCCATTCTTCTTGAAAATTCAGTATTCTCATCTTCGATACAATTATTGTAATATGCTAAATAATCTATAGGAAGTATACCACAATTTTTCTAATAATTTTTCAAATGTAGCGATAGGTAGGCTTGTTTCATCTGCCTCGAAACGAGTTAATGTTCTTGTAGATATAACATCACCTGCAACGTCCTTTGACTTATATCCTCTTTCCTCCCTTAACTTTTTAAAAATACTTCCATGTTTATTTTTCTTCTCCATTTTTCTTCTCCATATTTAAAATACTTTTATTTTTTAATATCTCTTCGTATATTTTAACGGTTTATTCTAATTAATTATACACTAAAATTCAAAATCAATACCGGTTTTATTTACTTCACAAAATTTTTCATAACTAATATCTCTTTTCTGTTTATACAAGGGATTATTAATACTTTCTGCAATTGTTTTACGATATTTTAATACTTTATTTGCGAGCTCTATACCTTCTTCTTTATTTTGACTTAAATATACCATAGCCAATATTTCTGTAACATCAATATAATATTTCGATCTATCATATAAGGATGATAATTTATTAAAATTAATAAGTGTTTCTTTACATTGCTTTTCCACTAATTCATAGTATCCATTTCTTGATAAAAATGATAACGAAGAGATTAATAGCATACAGTATGCCCCATTAAATAAACTATTCGGATAATTTCCATCATAAATATTTTGGAAACAGTCCTCAATAACTCTATCAATATACTCACATGAATAATCCTCACTTGAGGCTGAGTTTATTAGATTTATGAGTCCATGTATCTCACTCCATCCCAATTTACTCGTTGACTCTATCTTCTCCTTAATTATTCTTTTGTTTTCTTCAAATAATTCACTTCTACCATTCCATTCTATTAGTTGCATGAAATTTAAAATATCTAACCTTACAGCAAATTTAATATCACTCTTTTTTAATTCTTTCATACATTCATTTACTATCTCTACTGAAGAACCAGATTCTATATACCCCTGCATTCTTTTTGCAAACTCCGTAGTTTCTATTTCAGTATTCTTGACATAATATATTAAATAATCAAGCGAAACCAAATCACAATTTTTTAATAACTTTTCAAATGTAGCAATTGGTAGACTCGTTTCATCTGCCTCAAAACGTGTTAATGTTCTTGTAGATATAACATCTCCTGCAACATCTTTTAGTTTATAACCTCTTTCTTCTCTTAGCTTTTTAAAAATTCTTCCATGCATATTTTTTTCGTTCATTCTTTTCTCCTAGTTAAACTAAATATTAATTAAACGCTAAACAATCAATATATTTATAAATATAGTATTTCACTCATATAATATTTGGATTAGATCTCCAAGTTGATTATTACAATACCTTCCTAAAATCATAATTTAATTATATTTTATCATAAAATATTTTTAAAAGTAACTATCAATATCAAATTAGATATAAAACACCATTCGTAGCAGATTTTAAAGATTTTAGTAGAAATTTAGAGTTACACATATTTATACTACTTTTAAAAAATCAAATTCAAGCTCCATTTTGTTTAGTTCATAAAACCTCTCAACATAGTCTTTTCTATTATTTATTTCTTTTTTACTATTATATAAATCTATTAATACATCTATTTGACAAATGCATTTATTTGCCAATTCTACGACTTTAACTTGATTTTGGGCAAGTAATATATAAGTATGAACAGCAAATGTTGGTTTAATATGACTCAAAGTAATACCTATTGAATCTAACATTTCTATCATTTTTCTACCTACCTCTTCCGCCTCATTACAATATCAACTTCTCAAAAACAACTAATAAAATGCTCGTTTCATCAACTTCGAAACATCTTAATGTTTGCGTAGAAATAATATCTCCTACCACTTCTTTTAGCCTTAATTCTCACTCAAAACAGCTGTTTAAATATTTTCCCATATTCAGATTTGTTATTCATAGATATTCATCGACCTTAGGCTTTCTTCTTTTCTTGATCTTTATATTTTATTTTACATTAATTGCTAAACTAACTAATATAATATTACAAATTTGATGATTTTCATCATTTTTATATCATATTAAGGTGAAAAATTACAAATTTGTAACTTCTAAATACTAACTCTAAAAAGTATTAACCTTAATAACAAAAAATAGACTACAGAACAATTAATACTCTATAGTCTATTAAAAATAATATTAAATATTATCTATTTTTTCTTCTTAAAGCTACAGCTCCAAATAATCCTACGATTGCTGCTAAGAATCCATAAGAAGTTGTTTGTAATCCTGTGTTAGGTAAAGCTTTACCTTCTTTTCTGTTACTTACAGATTTAACAGCTGCTTCTCCACCTTCAGATTTCACTTCAGTTGAACCTTCTTTTACTTTTTGTCCTTGAGCAAATGGGTTCCAACTGTTGTCTTTCTCAGATTTTGTCGCTTCTTTTTTATCACCTTTCGGTGTTTCACTTGGTTTTAATGTCTCTTCTTTTCCTGGTTTTGGCGCTTCACCTGGTTTTAATATTTCCTCTTTTCCTGGTTTTGACGTTTCATCCGGTTTTGGTGTTTCATCAGGTTTTGGTGTCTCGCTTGGTTTTGGTGTTTCACCTGGTTTTGGTGTCTCACTTGGTTTTGGTGTTTCACCTGGTTTTGATGTTGGTGTAGATTCTATAATTGGGTTACTATCTTTTGGTTTAGTTGAATCACTTTCTGTTCTATAAACAAATTTCTCATTTTCACCAATAGTAAATTCTGAATTATCTAAGTTACCTTTTGTTAAATCTAATCCAAATAATTTTGTAATATGATAATGACCAGGATCCATTCCTTTTAACCATGTATAAAATACATCATTTCCTTCACTATCCATTGAATACCAACCTGGAAGATTTAGTTCCTTATCATCCTTATCGTCTTTATCATTAGCAAAACTGATTACAAAGTCTTTAGAAATATAACCATAAATATTTTCGAATCCTAGCTTTCCATCACTTGTTTTTCCTACATATTTTTCAATTAACACATCAGAGTATTTTTTCACTCCTGGTTTATATTTTATAGTAGTTTTAATAGTACCATTTAATTCAACTTGAGATTTATCCGTATAAACTACATAATCTTTATCTCCTACTTCTGGTGACTTTTGTTTATTTTCTACGGTTGCTTTAGGTCCTACAACTCGTGTTATATCAGCATACTTATGTAAATCTTTAAAATCTAATTCTTCTACTGCAGCGTATGCAAAAGATTCCTTAATATTTCCATTACTATCCTTATATTTTTTAAGTATATTACTATTTTGAGTTGTATAATTATTTTTATCATCAGAATAATCTGGTACTAAACTTATTGCATTCAAAATAAACTTCTTATTTTCGTTTTCTCCTTTAACAAGTTCATTTGTATCTACTCGATATAAATCATCGGCAATTTTAGTAGCGTTTAACATATGTGCTCCTGGAGCATCCCATTGCGTAGGAATCTTTTCAGCGTCAACATAATGTACATAATCAACACTATTATGATCTTTAGTTTTTATTGTAAGATAGTTTTTATCTCTTGTGATACTTTCTATCCAATAATCAGCAAAACTATCAACCTTTTTTTTATCATATATTTTATTCCATTCTTTAGCTAGACCGTTATTTTCTGTTGAATTTGTATTTTCACTTGGCTGTTCATTTGAAAGTGTACTTGGGTGTGGTGTATTTGGTGTATCCACTGCAAAAATATCTGTTTGAGGTATTACTACACCAGCTGCAGTTAAAAACGATGCAATTGCTGCACTTGTTAATAATTTTTTCTTCATCTATTGTTCTCCTTTTTAAAATAATAACTAAAATGTCAATATAATAAGACAATTATATTTTACTATAAATACTTATATAAATTATAAAACGTTACAAAATTGGATATTTCTATCATATTTATTGTATTTTTCTTTGCGAAAGTTACAAATCTGTAACTAAGAGATATTGACTATGCTAAACTTTTAGTCTCATAAAAAAATAGGGAGTGACTCAAAAATCCCGATTTCTTAAGAAATCGATTTGTTGAATCATCCCTTACAGTTTTATTAGATATCTAAAAAACTTTTATAAAGTGAATTTAGATAACAATAAACTTCTGCGTTTTTGAGTTTTTATATGAATTTTTGTTAAATTTTAGGACTTTTGGGGCAGCCCCTTATCTTCTCTTTTTTTTCTTAATTTTCTTTCTTCTACTTCTGACTTTATCTTCATAAATTTTTTCTAAAGAACCATAATCTTTAAATCCTAACATTTCTGAATAACTATCATTTTTAGTAGTTATCTCATCTAACGACAATTTTATACTTTTGAAATTATAATTAGGGTTTATTTTCCCTACTAATGTATTAATGATGCATAAAACGCTAGCTAATCTATTTGTATATTTATCACTTTTTGTAACGTATAATATATCTTTCCATTTTTCATGAATTTTAGGAGTAGTTTTTAATTTTAAGTCTATAATATTAGAATTATGTGCACATAAATTACGAACTAAATTTAAAGTTTTTAACCATGATAATAACTCTTCTCCTGTTATTCCATATACATTTGCTAGTTTTTTCAATTTAGATGTAGATAATAATTCTATAATTTTAACTAAATCACCAAATGTAAGGATATTAACCATTAACCATACTGGCGGAAACTCAAAATTTGAATTTCTTATTTTTCTTTTTATTTCATTATTTGTAGTTGTAGTTAAATATTTAGTGAATTTTGTTTTAAATTCTTTCTCTTTATCTCTTAGGTAATATGTACAATATTCATTCCTATTACACCAACTAAAGAATTTTAAATATCCATACGCTCCCATTTTCCCAGAACCTAAAACATGCGAAAGATTTGTTTTAATAGAAACTTCAATATTTTCAATTGCATCAAATAGATTCATTCTTAGATGTTTATCATTATAATATCTCTTAAGTACGTATTCAAAAGATA
The DNA here is from genome assembly GCA_927911745.1 of uncultured Gemella sp. Lineage (GTDB taxonomy): Bacteria > Bacillota > Bacilli > Staphylococcales > Gemellaceae > Gemella. Next base: position 10,863 of record CAKMQF010000082.1, on the reverse strand, counting down.
TATTGCTATAATCTAATAATCCTTCTTTTTTAGTACAAAAAGGTTCTGCAAATTCCTTTATTTTATAGTAATTAATATGCTGTAATTTCTGAATGGCATTTAATTCATCTTTAAATGTCATATTTCTATCTTTAAAAAGTTGTATTTGTTCGTTAAATTCTAAATGTATTAATTCGCTCATGTAAAATCTCCTAAAAAAAAGAGTCCCCATGTCAGTCGTAACTGCCTAAAAGGAATGGGGACATTGATATCTAATTAAATTATAATATAAATTTCAAAAAGTGTCAAGGGTACCTTGAATCCACCTCGGCAAACTCCAAATTTTATAATTATTATTTATTTAATCACTAGTTTTTACAAATTTTATTTTGAAATTTGTTCTTTTAAGTCTCTTAACAATTATCAAATTTCTAAAAAATTAAAAAACATAAGAATTAAATTCATCAAAAGTTGAACTAATGGAAAAATAGGCTATAGAACAATTAATGCTCTATAGTCTATTTAAGAGAATATTAAATATTATCTATTTTTTCTTCTTAAAGCCACTGCTCCGAATAATCCTACGATTGCTGCTAAGAATCCATAAGAAGTTGTTTGTAATCCTGTGTTAGGTAATGCTTTTCCTTCTTTTCTGTTACTTACAGGTTTTGTAGCTACTTCTCCAGCTTCAGATTTAACTTCAGTTGAACCTTCTTTTGCTTTTTGTCCTTGAGCAAATGGATTCCAGTTGCTATCTTTTTCTGATTTTGGCATTTCTCCTTTACCTGGTTTCGGTGTCTCACTTGGCTTTGGTGTTTCACTTGGTTTTAATGTTTCTTCTTTACCTGGTTTTGGCGTTTCATCTTTCTTTGGTTGTGGCTCCGGAGTCGGTTTTGGTGTCTCATCTGGTTTAGTAGTTGGAACTGTATCACTAACAGCTGGTCCCTCACGACGAACATCTTCATTTCCTACTTCAAACCAACCATCTTCATTATAAATATCTTCTAATTTATAATCGCTGTTACCCTCAAAGCCAAATACATTATAGATACCAGGATCTAAGCGATCTGTTTCTATATATACTATCCTGTTACCATTAATATCATATAAATGATTTCCAGATGCATTAACATGATCAAATTGCCCTTCCTTATGTAAAAGAAGATAATCGTTATCTTTTAATTTATCGTTAGCTATTTTTAAAGTGTATTTTACTACTGTTCCATTTTTTACTTTTTTATAATTTGCAAACACTCCAATTTTCTTTCCTTGCAATTGCGGACTATTAATTGGTTCTTCAATTGTTTCTCCAACAGCTACCTTCGATTTATCCTGAAATGGTATTAAATCAAAACTATGTAGAGTATGGGCCTTATTGGTAGAATCTATAAAACTTAGCTCATATGGTTTATAAACTCCTTTTTGCAGAGAACTAATACTATAATCCCCAACATATGTGTTATCATCTGTTTTATTAAAATGTAAATGATTATCAGTTTTACCATTTCTATCATTATATATTCGCAAAACAACATCACCACTTAAAGGCTCTTTGCTTTTAATCGTATAAACAAGTTTCCCATCTGATGTTACTTCACCTGTTAAAGAATCAATGAAACGTTCTGCTATTGTTGAAGTAGTTGTCGGTTTTGCTTCTTCTTTAGGTTTTTCTTCCTTCTTCATTGCGTCCTTAAATGTTACTCCACCAGCTTTTGCTTCAGCAAAAAATTCTTTTTCTTCTTGTTTATATTTCGCAAGTTCTGTTGGATTATCTATAGCATCTTCAGATCCATTAGGTCTTTTCTCTTCGTCCTGAATAGCAACAAGCGTATTGTCTGAGATTTCTCCTTCAAACTGTTCATCAAATCCTTTTTTAATTACAACTTCTTGATTATTATAATTTACTTCGTCTGAGACACGTAAAAATTCATCTGAATTTGGTTTTTTAATCGAAAAAGCCATTAATTTACCTTTTGTTGCTGGATCAGAAGTTTTTACAAAGTATTTCCCATCTTGATATCTTACTTCTGGTTTATAAGTTTTAGCATCAGCATTACTATCTGTTAATACAGCTACAGTCCCTGCTAAAGCTATTCCTGATAACACTTTAAGTGTTGTTTTTGTATTTTTCCTCATTGATAATTTCTCCTTCTATCTAATTTATCATAAATATTAATATAATAAGACAAGTATATTTTACTATAAATACTTAGATAAGTTATAAAATATTACAAAAATGGATGTTTCTTTCATTTTTTTAGTATTTTTCTTTGTGAAAGTTACAAATCTGTAACCTATTTCTTTACCTCATAAACTGACTTAAATTGTCTCATAAGTTGCGTATATTCTTTCAATATTGTATAATTACAACAAAGGAGTTGACTTATGTTAAATTTCATAAAAAATAAAAACAAATTTATCGATATTAATTTTTTATTTTATATTTAGTTTTTCTAGTTTATTATTTATATTACTAGCTGAATATAATAACAATAAAACACCTACATTATTCCTTAAGCAATTTATTTTCTATTTAATTGGTCTTGGAATAATATATTTACTTCAAAAATACCAATAGATTATATAGAAAAATTTTCTATAGCATTCTATTTATTCGCACTAGTTCTTTTGGTTGGAATATTCTTAGTACCAAATAATTTTGCTCCTATCGTAAATGGTGCACGTAGCTGGTACAATCTTAGACTATTCACTTTACAACCTTCAGAATTTGGTAAAATAGCCACAGTAGCGATGATTAGTATGTTGATAAAAGAAAAGAGTTTTAAAGATAATACAGATACTGTAAAACTTTTAAAAATAGCATTAATAATTTCAATACCTTTCGTATTGGTCGCTAAAGAAAATGACTTAGGTAATGGCTTATTTTTCATCTTTTTTATTCTTAGGTTTAGTTATTTTTAGTCTGCAATAAAGGGAAGACATTATTCAGAATCTACTCTGTGGTAATAGCTGGGCTAGCAATTATTATTCTTGCTGCCTTATATTTCCCAAAGCTTCTAAGTCTAGTTGGATTAAAATCTTATCAGCTTAATCGTATTCTTTCATGGTTAAATCCTGAAGCATACAAGCTAGATTATTCTTACCAAATTACTCAAGTTCTTAGTGAGATTAAATTAGGTGGACTTACTGGTACATTCGCTAAAAATAAAAACTATATAGATGAACAATTTAATGATTTTATCTTTTCTATAGTTGCTAAAAACTTTGGATTTATCGGTGCTGCAATATTCTTAACTATCTTCTTTATATTCATACTAAGATTATTCAATATAATGAAAAAATGCGAACAAGGTAACTACAGTTACTACTTTATTTTATTAGCTATTTGTAGTTTTTGTTTCTCATTCTTCATTAATATTTTCTCAACACTTAGTATTATTCCTGTAATTGGTATAAGTATGCCATTTATAAGTTATGGTGGAAGTTCATTAATAGCCAATAGTATTCTCTTCGGAATAATCGTTAAAATAAATGCTACGATTCATGAAGAATATTTGGAAGATGAATATTACGAAAACTACGAAGAAGAATATGATGAAGATCAATATATTGATGGTTCTCATCCTTTAGATCCTGTATACGAGAATAACTATTATGAGGAGGAACCTCAACAATATAGAAGAAGTAAAAGAAAAAGATAAAAAAATGAGGATAGAAATTTTTTCTATCCTCATTTTTCGTTTTATTTTCTTACATCTTCAATGAATTTATCATCGATAGTTTCTAATAATTTTCCTAAAATTGATTTAGCTGCGTAGTAATCACGGATATCGAATACTGCATTGTGAGTGTGAATATAACGTGCACAAATACCGATTACAGTTGTTGGAATACCATTTAATGCTTGGTGAATATTACCAGCATCTGTTCCTCCTGGTGAAGTGAAGTATTGGTATTTAATTCCATTTTCTTCAGCAAGCGCAACGATTTTTTCTCTCATATTAGCACGAAGTACCATAGTTCTATCAACTAATCTTACTAAGAATCCTTCTCCTAAGCGTCCGTTACTAGTTTCTTTTCCGTCCATATCGTTTGCTGGACTACAGTCTACAACGAAACATACATCAGGTTTAATCATATTAGCTGCCACTGTTGCTCCACGAAGACCTACTTCTTCTTGAACAGTAGCACAAACTACTAGGTTGAAATCTAATTCTTTATCAGCAAATTCTTCTAAGATTTCTGTAATAATTACACATCCGTAACGGTTATCAACAGCTTTACTCATAAATCTGTTTTCAGTAAGTTGTTCGAATGTTGTTTTTGGTGTAACAAATGCACCTTCGCGAATTCCCATTTCTAAAGCTTCTTCTCTTGAAGACGCACCTACATCTATAGTCATATCGCTAATTTTTACATTTTGCGCTACTCCTGCAGTGAAGTGTTTAGGAATTGAACCTATTACTCCAGTGAATTTTTTCCCTTCATATGAAGTTACTGTGTAAGTTTGAGCTAAGAGAACATCTTCCCTAAAACCACCAAGTGTTTCAAATTTAAGCATACCATTGGTAATACTTTAGTTACGATAAATCCAACTTCATCCATATGAGCTGAAATCATAACTGTTTTAGCATTTTCTTTTTTCGACTTTTTAATAGCATAGATTCCACCAAGATTATCGAACTTAATCTCATCAGCATATTTAGATAAATTTTCTTCTAAATATTTTGAAATTTCACTTTCAAATCCTGATGTTCCGTCTAACATTGTTAATTCTCTGAATCTTTCTATTGATTTACTCATTTTCTTATACCTCTTTTATGTACTCTATTGTTTCACTTTCTTTATCATAACGTACTTCATATTCGATATTGTTATTGTCAAAATAGAACATTAAATATGAGTTTTCTTTTAAGTTTAGCGTATAGCTATCTATAACATCGTAACCTAATGCGATTAATTTGTTTCTACACCTATCTATGTGGTCATTATTTAATTCTTGTTCTTCTGTTTTTTGATAAACTCTATATCCTACATAAGCTGCAGCTAATGGCAATAATATTCTTTTTAATTTCATATTTTACCTCTTATCTGAATTCATCACATAACGAGTTAAATAATTCCTCACTAAGTTCTAGGTTTTGATGAGCAATAGGTTCATCTCGTTTATAATTACGTAAAGTATCTTCATAATGAGGTTTTTTCTCATTTTTGTAGATTATCCCAGTTACAAGGTCGTTGTATTCTTCTAGGACTCTATACGCTTCTAATTTATTAGTATTATCATAACCTTCGATATCAGAAAGTTTTGTTAAGTGTTCTTTATACCAAGCTGGCGTATTTTTGTAGTTATATGTTTTACATGGGCTAAACACGTTAACTAGTGAGAATCCATCATGATTAACAGCTTCTTCGAAGATTTGCATCATTTCTTTCATATCACCTGTGAATGCTTGCGCTAAGAATGTAACTTCACAAGATAAGGCAATTTTCATAGCTGATAATGGTTTTTCCATTACACCCTCTAGAGTTGTTGTCGTTACTAAACCTTCATCAGATTTAGGAGACATTTGACCTTTTGTTAAGGCATAAAGTTGGTTATCCATTACTACGTATGTCATGTTTACGTTACGTTTCATAGCGTGAACAGCATGTCCAATTCCGATAGCATATCCATCACCATCTCCACCCATAGCGAAAACTGTTAGATCTTGGTTAGCTAGTTTTATCCCTTGAGCAATTGGTAGTGAACGTCCGTGTAATCCTTGAACTCCATATGCTTTTGTATATCCACTAATTTTCCCAGAACATCCAATCCCTGCTGAGATTACAACATTTTCAGGTTTAATCCCTAGATTTACAACAGCTCTATTTATACCCGCAAGTACCGAGAAGTCTCCACAACCGGCACACCAATCGGGCTTAACATCGTTTTTATAATCTTTTAATGTTACTTTCAAACTATTTCTCCTCCTCTAGTAATTGTTCAACAAGTTCGTGAGTATAATAAATGTCTCCATTATATTTCAGTAAACTACCAATTTTTTCTGAATTGTGATATTTACTTGCTATTACTGTACGTAACTGTTTATTGTGGTTGTGCTCGACAATATAGATTTTTCTATATTTATCAAATGCATCACGAATAGGTTGAGCAACTGGATAAATTTGACGAATGTGCATAGTATCAATCTTCATACCTTGTTCTTGTAATTGCTTAGCGGCTTTATTTAGAACTCCATATGTTGAATTTACACCTACTAATAGAATATCTTTTTCATCGTTATATTCGTTTAAGATAAATGGTTTTTCTACTAATGCAGATTCAATCTTATTAGAACGTTTTTCTTTTTGACGTACTGTGTTACGTTTAACCTCAGAAGGTAATCCTACAACAGAGTGTTCATAACTGTTCGCGTTGTGGATTCCACCTTTTTGACCTGGGATAGTTCTATTTGAAACTAATACATCTGTCGCATAACGTTTGAAGTAAATAATATCTTCTTCTGTGATTTCTTCTTGTTTTAATAGATTTCCACGATCGATTTGAACCTTACTAAAATCAAAGTTAGGTACTGTAGATTTGTTCATACCTAATTGTAAGTCCATTAAGACAATAACGGGTGTTTGATATTTTTCTGCCATATTGAATGCATCAATCATAGTATAGAAACAATCTTCTACAGATGTTGGTGCTAATACAATACGAGAAGCATCTCCTGTTCCACCATAAACTGCGTGGAAAATATCTGATTGTTCAGTTTTTGTCGGAAGCCCTGAAGAAGGTCCACCCCTTTGAACGTCGACTATAACAACTGGTTGCTCTGCCATCGCTGCCATACCTAAGAACTCAGTCATTAATGAAATACCAGGTCCTGAAGTGGCTGTCATAGCACGAACACCTGCGAAGTTCGCTCCAATAGCTACACCTAACGCTGCAATCTCATCTTCTGTTTGGATATATGCACCATTTACTAGTGGAAGTTTATCGAATAAATATTCCATAATTTCCGTAGCCGGTGTAATTGGATATCCTGCATACATTCTACATCCTGCTGCTAGTGCACCAAGACCCGCTGCATGGTTACCAACTAACCACATATTTTTGTGAGTTGGATTTAATTTTTTTTAGATAATACCTATCATTAATATTATTTTCAGCCATGAACTCATTCATGATTTCACGACCTTTATCGAAGGCTTGAATGTTAATATTTACGATTTCTTCACCTTTACTAGAGAATTTTGCTTCAATCATATCGTAGAATATTTTTGAATCAATATCCAATAATGCTGAACAAATCCCAAGTGTAATAATGTTTTTAATAATTGGATTTGCAATCTCTTTTGCTAAATCAGTAATTGGGAATACCGCAACTAATCCTTTAATTTCTTCTGAAATTTCTGGTTTAATTTTAGCGTCCGCAATAATAATACTGTTTTCATCCAATTCTGGAATATAACTATCTAATGTAGCTTGGTCAAAGGCTATAAGAATATCTGTCTTATAGTCAATAACATTAATTCTTTCTTCTGAAATACAAATTTTACTATTACTGTGTCCACCTTTAATTCTACTTGCGAAGTCTCTTGTAGAATACATGTGATAACCTAGTGTATTTATTACCGTAGAGAAGATTTCGGCTGTACTTTCTAGCCCTTCACCTTGTTCTCCACCAATTTTCCATCCTAATTTATTAATCATATAATCTCCTTTAATCTCTTTCATTAGAAATTTAATCGTTGATTTCTCAATACTTTATTTTACCATATTTAAGAAAATTTTTCCATCCAATAATATTAATTATCAGTACAATAATTCTTATAAGATATTATTATTTCACAATTTATTTTGATAAAGACCTTTATTTCATTTTTTAAAAAATTTGTATAATATTTAGGGGGAATAATCCTTTAAAGAGAGCGACTAAAAAATTACAATCCCTTAGGAATTAATTTTATTAAGCCGCTCAACATATTTTTTATTAGATTATAAATTTTAGTCTTCTCTGAATCACTTTACCTAACTATCAGCATTTAAACTTTATTCATAAGTCTTATCAAGTAACGTATGTTTTTATTTATATTTAGCTTTTAATACCTTTATCTGAAGTTAATTCTAGTTCATAGAATTGTTGTTCAAAAGTATTGTATTTTTTAAGATCTATATTTTTCACTCGTTTATTAACCCATACTATATCTGTACTCCAGCTTAAAGGTATCCATGGTGCAACCTCAGCAAAATCATTATCAAATTTATTAAATGCTTCTTTTTATTTTATATCATCTAATGAATCTTTTGAATCAATCGCTTCTAAATCTTTCGTTAGAGTTTCATCTATATATCTAGGTAAATTTAATTTAGAAGTTCCACCAGCTATATAGTTAGGGTTTGGATTATTAAAGAATCCCCATGCTCCTTGGAAAATATCAATAGAAGGATCATCTGCTTGTACTCTTGTTGACCAATCTTTCGGTGATAATAATTTACCATCTACCAATTTAACATCAAGACCTACTTCTTTCCATGATTTAATAAAATTATCTGCTAACGCTTGATCTAAATCACTACCAGTATTTCTTGCAGCATAATTAAATACTAATTTCTCACCATTTTTGTTTTCACGTAATCCATCTCCATCAGTATCTTTATATCCTGCTTCATCTAATAATTTTTTTAGCTTTTTTCTACATCTTTTTTTGAATTTCTTACCATTAGGGTTAACCGCTAATTCTATTCTAGGTGGGAAGAATCCTGAACCAGTTGGTGTATATCTTAATCCTTTAAATAGTTTATCATTAATTTGATCCCAATCCACTGCGTATCCAAAAGCTTGTCTTAGTTTAGCATCTCCTAATTTTCCACTTGTATCAGTTAGAACTTTTCCTTCTTTTTTATCAAATTTACCTAATTTAAATCCTACATATGACACATATAGATCTGTTTGACCTAAAACATCTCCATTTTTAGAGTCTTTTATTCCTTCCCAAATATTTGGACTAAGTGAACGAATGTAGTCTACGTCTCCATTCTTAATAACTGATGCTGCTTGTGATGGTGACACAGCTTTAAATTCTATTTCTTTTACTTTCACTTTATCTTTATTAAAGAAATGTGGATTTTGTTTGGCTAGAACACTTTCTCCATTAACCTGTTTGTCTAAGTAATATGGACCATATGATAATGGTTTTGTATTTAGATTAGCACCAGAAACTTAGCAAAATCTTTAGACGCTTCTTCGACCTGTGCTTTATTTAAGAATGTAGTGATAAAGCCGTTACCCCAAAGTAATGATGGTCTAACGTCTGTGTATTTAATTACTACTGTTTTATCATCTTTTTTCTCTATACCTTTTATCGATGAAGCTTTACCTTCGTGATATTCTTTCATTCCTTCAATTACTTCATAATCAGAAGAATATCTGATGTTTTCTACATACTTAGGATTCCCCATTAAATTATATGTAGCAATTACGTCATCAGCAGTAACATCTTCACCATTGTTCCATTTCAGATCTTTCCTTAGAGTAATCGTTGCTTCTTTTTTCTCTTTATCTAAATGGAATTTCGCAGGAGCTTCATTATCATCTTGTTTTAATCTGTAGTCTTTATCCAATGCAAAAGTATAAAGCATTGTATCTCTCATAACATAATAATCCGTTGCTTGTAAGAAGAATATTGGATTAAACATTCCTGTAAGTGGATCTGCTGATAAGATTCCTACTTTTAAATGACTATCTGATACCGCATTTCCATCATTTTGAACCAAAGTTTTAAATTCAACCGATGGTTTTGTAATATCCCCTGTTTTCTTATTTTGATTAGTAGCACAACCTGCTAATAACAATGTTAAAGCTAAACTAGAACTAACAACTTTTGTTATTTTTTATTATTTTTTTCATAAAATTTACCTCACTTTTCCTACACAAAGAAAAAAGCCCTTGTAGAAGCTATTAACTTCCACAAGGACGTATCTATAGACGTGTTACCACCTTGATTTATAGTATTTTCACAAATACCATCTCAAAAAGTACTAAAATACCATTTAATACTCCTAGCTGTATCGGGCTATCCCGTAGCAGTTTAACTATTCAACTACTAACACGAAAAGACCATCTTCATAGTATCATCTTTGATCTCATTTCACCCACCGAGACTCTCTAAGCAAATATCAACTACTACTCTTCTTTTCAAAGTGTAATTTTTTATTGTGATTTAAGTATATCAAGATAAGAAACCCTTGTCAATATTTTTTTTAGAAACGATATAGTAAAATTATTACAGAAAGTAAATTATAAAGAATAAATTACATTACACTATTAATTACGACACTACAGAAAAAATTAGTTTTTACTAATACTTTACTATATCAGTACTATGGGAATATTTATAATAAAACTCCAAAAAATTAAGAGTATAGAATTATCCATACTCTTAATTTATTTTATTAGCAAATTAACTTTATTATTTAGAAAGTTTACGTCTAACGGCAATTCCAACAAGCGCAATTAAACTTAATCCTAGCGCAGTTGTACTAGATGAATTCATACCTGTATTAGGTAATTTTCTCTCATTGTTAGCAGCATTAGCTTTTCCAGCAACTTTTTCACCTGATTTAACACCAGCTTTTTCTACTCCGTACACATGAGTTGTAATTCCATCTTTTTTAGATGTTTCAATTATGTTATATCCTTTAACATCCTTAGATCCTTTTTCTCCAAGTTCTACTGGTTCAAGCTCATTTCCTGTTGCATCAATATGACGTGTTACTACTAATTCTTCTTTAACTAAAACTGGAGCATCTTGTCCATTTGATGTTTGAGCTTCTTCAGCTTCAAATTTATATGTTTTTGAATCTACAGAAATCGTACGTGAGTTTGGATTTACTACAGTCATATTTTTAGTTAAAATCTGCTTTTTTCA
>CAKMQF010000081.1 GCA_927911745.1 uncultured Gemella sp. | reverse complement strand
AAAAAATGAGATGATTTCTTTTTATAATTTCGGTATTTGAATTTTTTGTCCAGCTGCAATATTATTATTACTGATATTATTAGCTTCTTTAATTTTTTCTACACCATTTTGTGAATTAGCTTCTCCATATGCTTTTGATGCTATAGCGAATAATGAATCTCCAGCTTTAATAATATAATCTTGGCCTGCTACAGGAGTTGTACTTACTACTCCTTCAGATTCACTATTTTCTGATCCATTAGTTGGTGTTTCTTTTTTAGTAGTACTTTCCTCTGTTACTTTTGAGTCATTAGCTTTAGGTATATCTTTATTACTTTCAGCTTTTGTCTCCTCTGGAACTTTAGCAGTTTGTTCAGTTGTTTGAACAACTTTATCTTTTGCTTTTCCCCCTAAAGAGTTTCCTAATGCAGTCACCCCTACTAGAATAAGTGGTGCTAGTATTATAAATAATCCAACTAGAACTGTATTCTTTATAGTATTTTTTTTCATCATTTTGCCTCTTGAATTATTTTACTTCTTCAAAATAATCGTGGTAGTATCCGCCTACTTTTCCACTGTTATCTACTACAAATATATATTCTTCTGTTTCATTCACTACTTCATATTCTTTGCCCACAGTTAGCATATTACTAACAGTGAATTTCTCAGCATCTGTATGTTTAACTATAACTTTTTTCGACATTTTTATTCCTCCTTACTCTTTATTTTTTATTTTATTACAATATAACTATTTTTCAATTGTTTTTTACTCATTAATAATGAAACTATTACAAAAGCTACTAGAGATATTGATAACGAAATCACTACTGGTTCTATAAATTTAATTACATATACAGTTTTTATAAGTATATAACTTACTAATCCTAAAACTATAGAACTAAGTGCTCCGTATTTTTCAGCTTTTTTCCAGTATAATCCTAATAATATTGGCCATAGGAAAGTGGCTTCCAATCCTCCAAATGCAAATAGGTTAACATTTACTATTAAACTAGGTGGTCTCATACTTAGTAACATTATCAATAAAATAACAAGAATATTAACACCATATACAAAAACAGGAACTTTCTTACCTGTAATTTTTTCTTTAATAGATTTATTATTAAATAGTAAATCCTTTATTAAAGCAGATGATATTAATAAGAATTGAGCATTTACTGTTGTTATGATTGCTGCCATTGGTGCTGCTAGAACTAATGCAGCTAAATACCAAGGAAGTACTTTTAACGTAATTATCGGAATAACAGAATCATAGTCTTTGATATCTGGGAATACCCCTCTTGCCATAACTCCTATTAAATGAACTCCAAACATTACTATAAAGATAACAATTGATCCGACAATGATAGACTGTTTTAAGCTTCGTTTATTTTTATATAACATCGAGTTAATAGCAATTTGTGGAATACCAATAACCCCTACTCCGACTAATACCCAAAATGAACTAACATAGCTTGGTGTTAAACTACCATTTGCCCCAAACGGAGTTAGTATTTTTTCATTTATATTAACTAAGTTGGCTGTAATCTGATCAATACCTCCACCATAATTAATTACAGCAAATAATAAAATTATCGTAGAGAAAATCATTATTAATCCTTGAATCATATCAGTTATTAGAATATTTTTTAATCCACCAAATACCACACAGAATATAATAATTACTGAGATAAGAACAATACCAGTCTTATACTCAATTCCCATAAAGGCTGCTAATAACTTAGCTCCACCAACCCATTGGGCACTCATCGCAGCAATTAAAAATACAATCATAGCAAGTGTTGATATAAAAGCTACTACTTTAGATTCATATCTATTTTTTAAATAATCACTTATTGTTATTGCATTTATTTTTTGTGCAGCAGTTTTGAACTTTTTAGCTAAAACTAATAGTACAAAATAACCCGTTACCACTTGAATTACAGCAAGTAATACCCAACCATAACCAAGTTTATAAGCAACACCAGGTCCTCCTAAAAAGGTTGAGGCAGATCCATAAGTAGACATCAATGTTATCGCTAAGACAATACCACTTACCTTTCTATCTGCTAAATAATACTTTTCAAAGAAACCACCATGTTGTTCTGTTTTACTAATACGATTCATAATAATGGTAATAGTATTATTCCTAAAAATATAGTTACAAAGAGAATTAGAATTCTATAATCTAAATTACTTGTCATTGTTTTCCTCCTCTTTTATCTCATCATTTAGTAAAAGATTTGTTAAGACAATAACTAAGATGATTATCAGAACACTAACTACTATAGAACTATAGAAAACCATTCGGGAAGTCCTAACACATACTTATATGATTTTACATTATTTACATCAAATTTAATGTAAGCAAAGTAATACCATAGAGCAAAATGTACAATTGCCAAGCAAAGTGCAACTATTCCCTCTTTATTTTTAAATTTATTCATTTGTCTTTCCTAATACCCTCATTAATATATTATAGATATTTTCATAATAAACTTTCATAAAGTCAACTATGATACTTCCAAGTAATAATCCCGCTGTTACGTCACTAATAAAGTGTGCACCTAGAATCATTCTTGAAATTGGTACTGCAATAATTGCAAAAGTAGCAATTACAGCCAGTATTTCTTTTTTTATTAATTACAAAAAGTAATGCTAAGAAAAATAATGCTACAAAAGTAGAGTGACCGCTAGGGAAACTAAAACCATCATGAAGTTCTGGTAATGGTCTAACTCTTTGAATGCTATATTTAAATGCTGATAAGAAGAATCCTCCAAAACCTGCACTAAAGAATATAAATACAGCTTTCTTTAACTCTTTTATCCAAACTAAAAACCCTGTTAATAAGATCATTATTAATAACAATAATTTATCATTAAAAACAAGTGAAATTATTTTAGCTGGCAAAGCTAATACTTTTATTTCAAGTAGATCAGCAATTACTATATCAAAAACATTATTTGGAAATTTTATTGCGACAATTGCTAACACTATGAAAACTAATATCTTCACATACGTAAGTACACTTAATTTCTTCATCCTAAATTTCACCTCCTACTTTATCTAAAATTTTGTTATAAAAGTCATTTACGTCGTTTATTACACGTTTTTCATTTTTATAAACTTGCATAGAATGTTTATAATCTTCTAAATTATTATAAAATTCATCAATTTGAGAAATAGGAAGTGTTGCGAAGTCCTCTTCTACAACCACTTTTGCAAATCCATTTTTTTCAAAGAATCTAGCATTTTCAATTTGATCTCCTCTACTTTGATTAGTTCCAAGTGGAACAAGAATCGGAGGTAATTCTAAAGCTAAAAATTCATATATTGAATTTGCACCTGCTCTTGAAATAACAAAATCTGTAATTTTTAGTACATCAAACAATTCTTTTGATAAAAATTCGAATTGTTTATACCCTTCTTTATCTATATTGTTATTTAATAACCCTTTTCCAACTAAATGAACGATTTGATATTTTTCAGTAAGTTGATCAATATTATCCCAAATATAATCGTTTAAGATTTTTGATCCTAAAGATCCACCCATTACTAATAACACAGGTTTATCTTCATTAAACCCTGTTAATTCATAAGCTTTTTGTCTATCTCCTGTATAAATATCATCTCTTACAATAGCACCAATTAAACTAGCCTTGTTTTTCGGTAAAAACCTCTGCGTATCTTCAAAAGTTGTAAAGATATGATTGCAGAACTTAATATTAATTTTATTAGCAAGTCCTGGTGTAAGATCTGATTCATGTAAGACTACTGGAATTCTTAGTAACTTAGCTGCCACACAAACTGGAACACTAACAAATCCGTCCATTTTGAAAAAAATCAAAATTTTGGTTTCTCTTTTTTTAATATTAATAAAGAATCTACAATTCCTTTCACTACTTTGAATGGATCTATAAAATTTTCCCAAGAAAAATATCTTCTTAATTTACCTGAACTTATTTTGTAATATTTTACTTCTGGAATCTTTCCTATCATCTCATTTTCTATACCGGTTTTGCTCCCAATATAAGAAATCTCATATCCATTTTTCTTGAATTCTGGAATCAAAGCCACATTTACAGACACGTGACCTGCTGAGCCTCCTCCAGTAAATAGGATTTTTTTCACCTTTATCCTCTCTCTTTCATCTTTTTTTCCAAACGTTCTTCTACATTTTTAGGAACAAACTTAGATAAATCTGCACCAAAACCTGAAACACCTTTAACAATACTAGAACTAATAAATGAATATTGTTTATTAGCCATCATATAAAATGTCTCAATTCCTTCATCCAAAGCTTTGTTCATGAATGTTAATTGCATCTCATATTCAAAGTCAGATACGGCTCTTAGACCTCTAACTATGACACTTGAACCAACCTTTTTTGCATAGTTTACTAATAATCCTGAGAATGCATCCACTCTAACATTTGGAATATCTTTTATTGTTTCTTCAATCATCTCCACTCTTTCATCAAGTGAAAATAAATATTTCTTATCAGGATTTACCAAGATAGCTACTATAATCTCATCAAATAACTCTGAACTTCGTTTTATAATATCTATATGTCCATAAGTAATAGGATCAAAACTACCTGGTACAATCGCTATTTTTCGTTTCATTTTTATTTCTCCATATATTCAAAGATTACTATATCTGTTATTCCATACTGTTTTTCTTTTATAACTTCAAGTTTTTTATCAGTAATAGTGATTTCTTCTGTATTGCTCTTTTCACAAATAACTAACGCTTCATCATTACATAGATTATTTTCTAAAATACATTGTAATGCTTCATCTATTAATCCTTTATCATATGGTGGATCTAGAAAAATAATATCAAATTTTTCCTCTTTCTTTCCGAAAATTTTCAATGCTCGTTTGAAATCATTTCTATATAAAGAATAATCTGTAGCATCTATTCTACATTTTTCAATATTACTTTTAATGACTTTTATTGCATTATTACTTCCATCAATAAAAGTTGAATGTTTAGCACCACGACTTAACGCTTCTATTCCTAAGCCACCTGTTCCACCAAAAAGGTCTAATACTTTACAATCATAGCAATCTATCATATTGAATAAATTTTCTTTAATTTTATCAGTTGTCGGTCTTGTATTCATTCCTTCAACAGCATTTAATTTTATAGATCTGTATTTTCCTGCTATAACTCTCATTTGTCCTCACTATAAAGTACTATTATTTTGAATACTTCTTAAAATAAGGGAGAATATATATTCTCCCCCTATTTCTATTATTTCTTAGTTTGTAGACTTGAATCTAAATGCTCAAAACTTAAATGTAAGTCAGACATTCCTGATAATTCTACTTTTTTTACAAATTTCTTTTTCTTAAGTTCTTCTACTATGCTGCCTAATCTGTTTTCATCAACATATATACAAGCATATCTTCCTCTTTTAGAATAAGAAATAAAGTTCCCATATTTTTCTAATTTATTTAAGTCTTTAAAACTTTTAAAATAGACATATATTCCTCGTCTTTCTTTTTCAAATAACTCCATAAATTTCTCCTAGAAATGAGCTGCTGCGTCTACTCGACCTTTCTCATCAATTTTAATTACTTTAACTTTCAGAGTGTCTCCAACTTTTACAACATCTTCAACTTTATTTACTCTTTCTGCAGCTAATTTAGAAATGTGAACTAGAGCATCAACTCCTGGGAATAATTCAACGAAAGCACCGAATTTTTCAATACGTTTAACTTCAGCTAAGTAGATTTCACCAACTTCTGCTTCACGAGTAATATTTTCGATAATTTCAATTGCTTTATTAATTCCTTCAATTTCAGGTGAAGAAATAAATACATCACCATTTTGTTCGATATCAATTTTAACACCAGTTTTTTCAATGATTTCATTGATAACTTTACCACCTGAACCAATAACATCTTTAATTTTTTCAGGTTTAATTTTAATAATTTTGATTTTTGGTGCAAATGTAGAAACTTCTTGGCGAGGTTCAGCGATAATGCTGTTCATGTGATCTAGAATTTGTAATCTACCTACACGTGCTTGTTCTAATGATTCTTTTAAGATTTGCTCACTTAAACCATCAATTTTGATGTCCATTTGAAGCGCAGTAATACCTTCTGCAGTACCTGCTACTTTAAAGTCCATATCTCCAAGGTGGTCTTCCATACCTTGAATATCAGTTAAAATTGTGTAGTGTTCATCTTTTTTAACTAATCCCATTGCAATACCAGCTACCTGAGCTTTAATCGGAACACCAGCTGCCATAAGAGCCATAGATCCAGAACAAATTGTAGCTTGAGAACTTGACCCATTAGATTCTAAGATTTCTGATACGATACGAATCGTATATGGGAAATCTTCTTTAGAAGGAATAACTTGAGCTAATGCACGCTCCCCTAAAGCACCGTGACCAATTTCACGACGTCCTGGAGCACGACTGAATCCTACCTCACCAACTGAGAATGCTGGGAAGTTATAGTGTAACATAAATCTCTTGTTTTCCTCTTGAGTTAAGTCATCAATGATTTGCTCATCTGATAAGTTACCTAATGTTACAACTCCTAAAGATTGAGTTTGTCCACGAGTGAATAATGCAGAACCGTGTGTTCTTGGTAATACATCCACTCTAGATGCTAAAGGTCTAATTTCTGTTAATGCACGTCCATCAGGTCTAACTTTATCTTCAGTGATTTCACGACGAACCTCATCTTTTACGATTTTATCTAATGATAATTTTGCTTCTTTAACGATATCTAGCTCATCTTCAGCTGTTACACGTTCTTCGAATACTTCAAGAACTTTTTCTTTAACAGCAGAAATAGCTTCGTCACGTGCTTGTTTATCTTTAATAGCAATTGCCTCTTTCATTTGAGCTAATGCCATTGATAGTACTTCATTGTAAATAGTCTCATCAATAACTTTTAACTCTACAGCCATTTTTTCTTGACCAATTTCATTAACGATTTGTTGTTGGAACTCGATTAGACGTTTGATTTCTTCATGTCCAAACATAATAGCATTTAACATAATCTCTTCAGATACTTCTTTAGCTCCTGCTTCAACCATGTTAATAGCATCACTTGTTCCAGCTACTTTTAAATCAACTGTAGAACGTTCCATTTGCTCGACTGTTGGGTTAATTACATATTCTCCATCTACATATCCAACTGTTACTCCAGCGATAGGTCCTTTAAATGGAATATTTGATACTGATAGTGAAAGTGAACTTCCTAGCATTGCTGCCATTACTGGGTCACAATCATACTCTACTGATAATACAGTAGAAATAACTTGTACTTCGTTTCTAAATCCATCTTCAAATAATGGTCTAATCGGTCTATCGATTAAAACGTGCAGCTAGAGTTGCTTCTGTTCCTGGACGTCCTTCTCTACGTAAAAAATCCTCCTGGAATTTTCCCTACTGCATACATTTTTTCTTCATAGTTAACTGTTAACGGGAAGAAATCAACATCTTTTGCTTCTTTTGAGGCAACAGCTGTTGTTAATACAACAGTATCTCCGTATTTACTACTACTGCTGCGTTAGCTTGGCGAGCCATTTCGCCTAGTTCAACTGTTAATGTTTTTCCAGCCCATTGTGTTGTATAAACTTTTTTATCTTGAAACATGTTTATTTCCTTTCAATATTTTCTTAAAC
>CAKMQF010000080.1 GCA_927911745.1 uncultured Gemella sp. | reverse complement strand
AAAAATTATAACAGACATCCTTGTTCATTATTTAGGATCCTTAGAAAATTAGGTTTCTATAAAGATGCCGAAAAAAAGGCTAAACCTTATATACCAAAACCTTATAACACTCCAAAAACTTTAGGAGAAAAATGGCAACTTGATGTAAAATATGTCCCTAGACAATGCTACACTGGTTCTCATCCTGATAAATTTTATCAATATACTATGATTGATGAGGCTTCTAGAGAAAGATTTATTTATCCTTTTAAAGAACAATCTTCTTATTCAACAATACAATTTGTTAAGATGGCTATTTCATTCTTTGGATACAAACCAAAAATTATACAAACTGATAATGGATTTGAATTTACTCACTTTAAGGACACTAAACGAATACATCCTTTCGATGTATTGTGTAACCAATTAGATATAAAACACCAACTCATTAGACCTAGAACTCCATGGCATAATGGTAAAGTCGAAAGAAGTCATAGAAATGATAACGAACGCTTTTATAAATACTTATCTTTTTATTCTTATGATGACCTTATTAACCAAATGAAGAAATATCTATATCGTTCTAATCGACTTCCTATGCAGACTTTAGGATGGCTAACTCCTGTTGAGAAAAGGCAAGAGTTACAGAGAAGCTAGCTTCTCTGTAACTCTATCATATCAGGTATTTATTTTTAACTTTTTTTTGTCTCACATCATTTACAAATGTACAATTTAAATTTAATATTAATTAATAAGCTTATAATTGAAAGAGCTTGGCTTATGTTACAATATTATTAAATAATAGTTAATATATGCAAAGTAAATTGATTTTTTTCCCAATATACATTAAAATTAATGTAGTATATTATGACATTTTATTATGAAAAATTAATATGAATAAAGTGAAAGTTTAAATATATATAAAGAGAGGATATACTATGGCAGAAAATAATAACAATCGGTTATCGAGAAGAGATAGACACTCTCAAGAAAGAAAGAGTGTTATGCCAGGTGGATATATATCTAGAGGAAATACTGATCCAACGAATAACGGTCAACAAAGAAGACCGTTAACAAATGAAGAAATAATGAGAAGAGGTGGCCAAGGGCAAAGTCGTCCTATCCAACCACAAAGACCTCAAGGTACAAATCAAAGACAAGGTGTACCACCAGTGCAACCAAGAAATCCTCAGCAATCAGCTAGAGGTAATAGAGCAGGAGGTCCAGGAGGTCCGAGAAGACCGATAGGTCCAAATAGAATAAGTAATCCAAATTCTAAAAAGAATAATAAAGCATTATGGATGAAGATTATTAGATATGGTTTATATGTAGCGAGTGTTGCTATTATATCAATTTTCTTATTGTGTGTGTTCTGGATATACCAAGCACCAGCATTTGATTCTAAGATTTTAGATAACAATTCAAGAACAATTGTTTATGATACAAATAACAATGAGGTGGCGAAATTAGGTAACCAAATTGGTGAGAACTTAGAAACTGCGGATATACCACAAAAAATGCAAGATGCTATTTTAGCAACAGAGGACAATAGATTCTTTGAACATGGTGCGGTAGACTTTAGACGTTTAGTAGGAGCAGTTGTGTCAAACTTAACTAGTGGTTTTGGTTCACAAGGGGCATCAACTATTTCTCAACAGTTAATTAAGAGAACCTTCCTTGATGATAACAAGAGTGTAAAACGTAAAGTTCAAGAAGCATACCTTGCGTATAAACTTGAACAAAACTATGATAAAGAATCAATATTTACAATGTATGTAAATAGAATCTATTATTCAGATGGGGTTTACGGCTTAAAAACCGCTGCGAAATATTATTATGGGAAAGAATTAAATCAACTTACTCTTCCTCAAATGGCTCTTTTAGCGGGAATGCCACAGCACCCTAATACTTATAATCCTTATGATAATCCAGAGGCTGCTAAGGCGCGTCGTGATACGGTGTTATACTTAATGCAATATCATGGGAAAATATCAGAAGCTGATTCACAAGCTGCTCAAAAAACAGATGTATTATCAGGAATTATAGAGCGTGATGAAAGTGAGCGTGTATTACTATCAAGTGAGTTTGATTCTAAATATACTTCTTACATGAATCAAATTGTAAATGAATTAAAAAACAGTAAAGAATACAAAGACTATGAAGGAGATGTCTTAAACTTAGGACTGAAAATTTATACAAACTTTGATTCTAAAATTCAAGATACACTAACAGAAAGTGTTAATGCAAACTATGCTGGAATAAAACAAGCAAGTAATGTAGCTATGGTTGTATTAAATAATGAAAATAGTGGTATTGCCGCTTTATACGGTGGTAAAAAACAAACATTCCATGGATTCAATATTGCTACTCAAGCTAAATTACAACCTGGTTCATCAATTAAACCGATTCTTGCATATGGGCCAGCAATTGAATACTTAAACTGGGGATCTGATCATACAGTTAATGATACTAAGATCCAAGGTTCAGAAATCCAAAACTGGGATAGACAATTCCATGGTAATATAACTATTAATAATGCATTGGTATGGTCGTATAATATACCTGCTATTAAAACTTACCAAGAAGTAGGATTCAATAGAGTAAAACAATACGCAGCCAATGTTGGAATGAATATTACAGATGATTCAATTACAACTCCAATTGGAGGAAGTAGTGACGGATTCTCACCATTACAAATGGCAGGAGCATATGTTCCATTTAGTAACGGTGGATATTATGCAACACCTAAAGCTATTAAGAAAGTATATGATAGTGAAGGAACTGAAGTGAAAAGTTTCAGCACTGATGATAGAAAACGAGTTATTAAAGATTCAACAGCATATATCATGACATCTATGTTAAGAAATGTAGTTAATGGTACTGCCGCAAATGCACGAATTAGTGGAGCGGATATGGCAGTTAAAACTGGTACTACTACTTTTGGAGAAGGTGAAGCTCAGAAATTCGGTTTCGATATAAATAACTATTCGAAAGATTCATGGACGATAGGTTATACAAGTAACTATACAATGGCTGTGTGGCAAGGATTTGATGCAATAGATGGTCCTACGAAGTATATGACACAAGATGATACTCAGAAAACACAAGCATTGTATCGAATAAATATGCAGAATATTGTTAGAATACATCCGCCAAAAGGATTCTCTGTTCCAGGAAACGTTGGATCTATAAATGGAGGAGTTAAAGTTATTTCTGATAGTGAACGTCGTCAAATAGAAGAACAAAATAAACGTGAACAAGAAGAAAGAAGTCGTAACAATAATAACGATAATAATAACAATAATCGTAATAATAACTCTGATGATGACAATTCAAATAATAACCAAATGATGCGTCAAATGACAGTAACAATAATCAATCATCAAGAGGAAACAATAATAACACTACTGTTACAACTCCAGGTGGAAGAAACAATAATGGAGTAAATAATGGTGTTAATAACAATACAAATAGAAATACGAGATAATTAGAATTTAAACTACTGTAAGATGAATTTCTTGCAGTAGTTTTCTTTTTAATTGTAGTTTTAAAATACTACACAAAAAATTAGAAATGGTGTACAATATAGAAATGGAGCAGTTTATTTATTCTTTGTTAAACTGAATATATTATTCCATAAAACTTATATTATTATAAAGATGGATGTGAAGCTATGAAGAAAAAATTAGTTATAATTACAGGAATAAGTGGAGCAGGGAAAAATACAGCATTACAAGTCTTTGAAAACCAAGGGTATTTTTGTACAGATAATTTACCAGGATTAGTTGTTGAAGATTTCTTGAGAATAATAGAAGAAAAAGATATTGATAAAACAGCGATAAGTATTGATATAAGAAGTAAACACATTTTTGTTGATTTAAAGGAATTATTAAAAAGACTACAACAAAGTGAGTACTTTGATGTTAAAATCTTATTTTTAGATAGTGATGATCAAGTATTGGTTAATAGATATAAAGAAACTAGAAAAAATCATCCTTTATCTACTGAGTTTAGCTTACTTGAAGGTATTGCTCAAGAGAGAAAAGATATGAATGATATCAAAGGGATTGCAAATTATATTTATGATACTACAAATACTTCTGTAAAAGATTTGAAGAAAAAAATATTGGAAGACTTCGGAATTGAGAAAAAAGATAGTTATCATATTACAATCTCAAGTTTTGGTTACAAATATGGGGTTCCTATTGACGCAGATAATATTGTCGATGTTCGTTTCTTGAGAAATCCGTTTTATATAAATGAATTACGAGAAAAAACTGGTCAAGATAGTGAAGTATATGATTATGTTTTTGAGGATGAAGTTACTCAGGAATTTTATGATAAGTATTTAGAACTTATGACGTTTATGATAGATAAGTATCAATATGAAGGTCGTGATAAGGTTGCCATAGCAGTTGGATGTACAGGTGGTAAACATCGTTCTGTTAGCGTAGCAAGAAGATTACATGAAGATATTTCAAAATTAGGATATAGGGTGTATTTAGAGCATCGCGATATCAATAAGGGTAGGTAGAAAAATGAGTACTAAAATAAAAGTAGTTACTATTGGTGGAGGAACTGGATTATCAGTCTTTTGAGGGGGTTAAAAAAATACCCTCTTGAAATAACTGCTGTAGTAACGGTAGCAGATGATGGAGGAAGTTCTGGAAAAATAAGAAGTGATATGAATATTCCTTCTCCAGGTGATATAAGAAATGTTATCGCGGCATTATCGGATGTTGAACCATATTTGGAAAAAATGTTCCAATATCGATTTGATAGCGGTGAAGTAAAGGGGCATCCAGTTGGTAATTTAATGATAGCTGCTATGACGGATATTCATGGGGATTTTTCTACTGCGGTAAAAGTTATGAGTAGAATTTTAAATGTACGTGGAACTGTATTGCCGACTACTAATGATATAGCGACATTAAATGCTGTATTATCAGATGGAGAGATTATTCGTGGAGAATCTTCAATTACAAAAGCAGGCGGAGTTATAGATCATGTTTATATTACGCCTTCAAGAGTTAAACCCAATGAAGATGTACTTAAAGCAATAGAAGAGGCAGATTATATTATTATGGGACCTGGAAGTCTATATACTTCTATAATTCCTAATTTAGTAATCTCTAATGTGTCGGAAAAGATTAGAGAAAGTAAAGCTAAGAAGATATATGTTTGTAATGTCATGACTCAACATGGTGAAACAGATAATTATTCGGTTTGTGATCATATCGTTGCGATTAATAAACATGTTGAAGAGAACATCTTTGACTTAGTAATTGCTAATTCGCGTGAGTTTGATGATAGTATTTTATCGAAATATCACAAAGAAAAACAAGAACCGGTCAAAATCGATCATGAAAAAATTGAAGCATTGGGGATAAAATTAATAAAAAATAATGACGTTGGAATCGTTGATAATAATACGATTAGGCACAATGCAGATAAAGTTTCTGAATTAATTTACGATTATATTATAGACGATAAGCCAACAATGATTTATAATAAAAGGTGAGAAAACAAATAAGGAGAACAAAAATGCACTTAAAATTTGATTATTCGAAAGCACTAAACTTCTTTAACGAACAAGAAGTGAAAAATATGGAAGGTTATGTTAAAGTTGCTCACGATCAATTACACAATAAAACTGGAATTGGTAGTGACTTCTTAGGATGGGTTGATTTACCAACTAACTACGATAAAGAAGAATTTGCTAGAATTAAAGAAGCTAGTAAAAAAATTCAAGGTAATTCTGAAGTACTTGTTGTTATCGGAATTGGTGGATCTTACCTAGGAGCTCGTGCTGCAATTGAAATGCTTAACGATAGTTTCTATAACTTCTATGAAAAAGATAGAAAAACTCCTCAAATCTTCTTCGTAGGTCATACTATTTCTTCAAGTTACACTCAAGAATTAGTTAATTACTTAAAAACTACAGGAAAAAATTTCTCTGTAAACGTAATTTCTAAATCTGGTACAACTACTGAGCCTGCGATTGCATTCCGTATCTTCAAAGAATTACTTGAAGAAAAATATGGAAAAGAAGGAGCAAAAGAAAGAATCTTCGCTACTACTGATAAAGCTCGTGGAGCATTAAAATCTTTAGCTGATGATGAAGGATATGAAACATTTGTAGTACCTGATGATATCGGAGGACGTTTCACAGTTCTTACTGCAGTAGGATTACTTCCAATTGCTGTAAGTGGAATTGATATTGATAAAATGATGGCTGGAGCTAAATTAGCTCAAGATGAACTTTCTTCACCAGATTTAAGTACTAATATTGCTTACCAATATGCTGTAATGCGTAACGTACTACAACAAAAAGGTAAATTAATCGAAATTCTTGTTTCTTATGAACCATCAATGGTTTACTTCAATGAATGGTGGAAACAACTTTATGGTGAGTCTGAAGGTAAAGATGGAAAAGCATTATACCCATCAAGTGTTTGCTTCTCAACTGATCTTCACTCTATGGGACAATATGTTCAAGAAGGGCGTCGTATTCTAATCGAAACTATCTTAAAAGTTAAATCTCCAAATAAAGATATTGAACTTAAAGAAGCTGAAAACAACTTAGATGGACTTAACTATCTAGCTGGAAAAACTATGGACTTTGTAAATACTAAAGCATTTGAAGGAACTCTTCTTGCTCACACTGATGGAGGAGTACCTAACTTCGTAGTAGAACTTCCAGATATGAGTGAATTTACATTCGGATACTTAGTATACTTCTTCGAAAAAGCTGTAGGTATTTCTGGATACATGCAAGGTCTAAATCCATTCGACCAACCAGGAGTAGAAGCGTATAAGAAAAATATGTTTGCTCTTCTTGGAAAACCAGGATTTGAAGAATTAAAAGCAGAATTAGAAGAAAGATTAAAATAATCTAGAATAAAATAAAAACTGATAGAGGAATAATGTTCCTTTATCAGTTTTTTTGTGTATATTAGATAATTTAATTTTACTATTCAAATATTTTAAGTATGGTGGCGGACGGTTCCATCTAACTTTAATTGTCATTTAGACAATTAAAGTGGATATTACACCTTAAAATTAAGCCTTTAGTCTTAATTTTACCGATGGAACTTTTCAAGTTCCATTATCACCATTACAAAATATTTGAGTAAAATTAAAAACAAAAAAAAGAACGACTCTATAAATTAGATTTAAATAAAATCGTAATTTACGAGTCGTTTTTATCTTTTCGCCATAGTTACAAATGTGAACTTATCTGGTCTATATGTCAGTATTCCGTATTGTAGTATATTTCCATTTGATAAATAGGTAATACTTTCAACAACGGCGACCATATTATACTCTCCTAAGTCCATATGTTGTTTTTCTTCTTCAGTGGCATATCTAAATGAGATCTCACGTCTTGAGTGTGTGATGTTTAATCCTAATTCCTTTTCTAAATATTTATAAATAGAAGATTCAGCTATTTCTTTATTAATAAATGGAACAAGCTTACGATCAAAATAAGATACCTCGTATTCTAGTCGTTCACCATTTATTAATCTACTACGACTAACTCTGTAAAAATCATTGTCTTCATTTGATCCGAAAATATCCATTATCTTTTTGTCACCTTGAATTATATAAAGGGATTCTAAAGAAGTTTTGATTTCATATTTCCCATCAATATTTAATTCAGAAGAAGTTTTAATATTTCCTAGATAGTTATTTTTAATCCTACCATGCCCAAGAATTAAAGAGTTCTTACCTTTGATTTTTTGAATGTAACCATTAATTTCTAATAGAGACAGGGCTTTTCTTATTGTATCTTTAGAATAGCCGTATTCCTTAACTAGCTCATTTTCACTCGGTAATTCAGTATTACGTTTATATACTCGAGTGTCAATTTTTTCTTTTAAGTCTCTGTAGACCTGTTTGTATTTACTCATTTACCATTAACCTCTCAAAGTTTATCTATATTATTATAAATGTACTGAGATCAAAAATCAAGAAATATGTAAAAGTTTCATAGTGTTTTCAACATATACGTATAGGTTACATAATGAAATAAAAAGAATTACATAAATGTGTTGACAAAATGTAAGTGTTTTATTATAATAATTATTGTTGATTAATAAGAACTTATTTTGTACAGACAAGATAAAAATAAAATGGAGGAAAATAGAATGACAAAACGTTCAAGTGGTGTTTTAATGCATATCACATCATTACCAGGTAAATTTGGTATAGGAACATTTGGTAAAAGTGCTTATGATTTTGTTGATTTCTTAGAAGAAACAAAACAAACATATTGGCAAATTTTACCACTTACAACTACTAGTTATGGTGATTCACCATACCAAAGTTTCTCAGCAGTAGCAGGAAACTTAAATCTAATTGATTTTTCATTATTAAAAGAAGATGGATTGCTTGAAGAAAGTGATTATGCAAATGTTAACTTTGGAGAAAACCCTGAAAAAGTTGATTATGCATTATTATTCGAAGCAAGAAGACCAATTTTAGAAAAAGCAGTCGCTAACACTAGTAAAAATAGTGAAGTACTAGCTGAAATAGAAAAATTTGAAGCTGAGAATTCAAGTTGGTTAGCAGATTATGCTGAATATATGGCTATAAAAGAAAGTTTTGGATATAAGAGCTTTATTCACTGGGATGAGGATATCAAAAAAGGTGAAGAAACAGCTCGTGAAAAATATCGCACAGAACTTCAAGATAGCATAAGATACTATACAGTAACACAATATTTCTTCTTTAAACAATGGTTAGCATTAAAAGAATATGCTAATGAAAAAGGAATTAAAATTATTGGAGACATGCCAATTTATGTAAGTGCTGATAGTGTTGAAATGTGGACTATGCCAGAACTATTTAAAGTTGATGCAAACAATGAGCCACTTTATGTAGCTGGATGTCCTGCAGATGATTTCAGTCCTACTGGACAACTTTGGGGTAATCCAATCTATGATTGGGAAAAACACAAAGAACAAGGATTTTCATGGTGGATTTACCGAGTGCAAGAAAGTTTCAAAATCTACGATGTACTTCGTATAGATCACTTTAAAGGATTCTCTGATTTCTGGCAAATAGATAAAGATGCTGAAAATGCAGTAAATGGTACTTGGGAAGCTGGTCCAGGAATTGAATTATTCCAAAAAATAAAAGAACAGTTAGGTGATTTACCAATCGTTGCAGAAAATTTAGGATTTATCGATGCTAAAGCAGAAAAATTACTAGATGATTCTGGATATCCAGGTATGAAGATTCTTCAATTCGCTTTCCCTGGAGAAGATAATTTAGATCGACCACATCATTATACACAAAATAGTGTAGCTTACACAGGAACACATGATAACGATGTAGTTAATGGGTGGTATGAAAAACTAAGCGAATCAGAAAGAAAACTAGTTTCTGAATACTTAAACCGTCGCGATGATGAAACAATCACTGAAGCAATGATTAGAGGAATCTACTCTTCAGTAAGTGATTACGCAATCGTAACAATGCAAGATTTATTAGACAAAGATGCAACAAGCAGAATGAACGTTCCATCAACAGTTGGAGGAAACTGGGAGTGGAGAATGGTTGCAGAAGATCTAACAGAAGAGAGAAAAGAATTTTTAAGAAACATTACAGTAAGATATTCAAGAGAGAGGGTATAAAATGTCATTTAGTAAATATGTATTAGAAAATACAAACAAAGAACTAAGTACTTTAGAAAACAAAGAAATATATATACAACTATTAAATTATGTAAAAGAACAAGCTGATAAAAAAGCTTTAAACTCTGATAAAAAGAAAGTTTACTACATTTCAGCAGAATTTTTAATTGGTAAACTTTTATCAAACAACCTAATTAACTTAGGGATTTATGAAGAAATCGAAAAAGAATTAAATGCAGCTAACAAACGTCTTAGCGATGTTGAAGAAGCAGAATTAGAACCATCATTAGGTAACGGTGGTCTTGGGCGTTTAGCATCTTGCTTCATCGATTCTATCTCATCATTAGGAATCACTGGTGATGGAGTTGGATTAAACTACCACTGTGGATTATTCAGACAAGTATTTGTTAAAAATGAACAACACGCAGAGCCAAACTTCTGGATTGAAGATTCTTCATGGTTAAGAGACACTGATGTAAAATACACAGTACCATTCAAAAACTTCAACTTAACTTCAACTCTAAAAAGAATTGACGTATTAGGATACAAAAAGATACTAAAAACTATCTAAACTTATTCGATATTGAATCAGTAGACAGCAGTATCATTGAAGATGGTATTAGTTTCGATAAAACTGAAATCGAGAAAAACTTAACATTATTCTTATATCCAGATGATAGTGATAAAAATGGTGAATTACTACGTATTTACCAACAATACTTCATGGTATCAAATGCAGCTCAACTAATTTTAGATGAAGCTATTGCTAAAGGAAGTAATGTTCACGACCTATACGAATATGCATATATTCAAATTAACGATACTCACCCAAGTATGGTAATTCCTGAATTGATTCGTTTACTAACTGAAAAACACGGAATTGAATTTGAAGAAGCATACACAATCGTTCAAAAAATGACTGGTTACACAAACCACACTATCTTAGCTGAGGCATTAGAAAAATGGCCATTAGCGTACTTAGAAGAAGTAGTGCCACACTTAGTAACAATCATCAAACAATTAGATGCTGTTATTAGAGAAAAATATGAAGGTGAAGATATTCAAATCATCGATAAAGATGATAGAGTACACATGGCAAACATGGATATTCACTTCTCTAACAGTGTAAACGGGGTTGCTTACCTACATACTGAAATTCTTAAAAACTCTGAGTTAAAACACTTCTATGAATTATATCCAGAGAAATTTAACAACAAAACTAACGGTATCACATTCAGACGTTGGTTAGAGTTCTCTAACAGACCGTTAGCGGCTTACTTAAAAGACCTAATCGGTGATGAGTACTTAACAGATGCCACTAAATTAGAAAAACTATTAGCATTTGTAGATAGTAAAGAAGTAGCAGCTAAATTAGAAGAAATTAAACACGAGAACAAACTTGTTCTTAAAGAATACCTAAAAGAAACTCAAGGTATTGAACTAGATGAAAACAGTATTATTGATACTCAAATCAAGAGATTCCACGAATATAAACGTCAACAAATGAACGCTTTATATGTAATCAAAAAAATACTTAGATATTAAAAATGGAAAATTACCAGAAAGAAAAATCACAGTATTCTTCGGTGGTAAAGCAGCGCCAGCTTACATTATAGCTCAAGATATCATTCACTTAATTCTATGTCTATCAGAATTAATTAACAATGATCCAGAAGTAAACAAATACTTAAATGTATTCTTAGTTGAAAACTATAACGTAAGTGTAGCTGAAAAATTAATACCAGCAACTGATATTTCAGAACAAATTTCATTAGCTTCTAAAGAAGCAAGTGGAACTGGTAATATGAAATTCATGTTAAACGGAGCTCTAACTTTAGGAACTTTAGATGGAGCTAACGTTGAAATTGACGAACTAGTTGGCCGTGAAAATATCTACATCTTCGGTAAAGAAAGTGATGAAATCATTAAACTTTACGAAACTGCTGGATATGTTTCTAAAGAATACTATGAAAAAGATGGTGTTAAAGAGGTTGTTGACTTTATCGTATCTGAAGATTTAGTTAAACTAGGAAATAAAGAAAGATTAGAAAGATTATACAACGAACTTCTTAACAAAGACTGGTTCATGACACTAATTGACTTTGAGGAATATTACGCTAAGAAAGAAGAAATGTTAGCAGATTACGAAAACCGTGAATTATGGATGAAGAAAGTTATTGCGAACATTGCGAAAGCAGGATTCTTCTCATCTGACCGTACAATTGCTCAATATAATGAAGATATTTGGAATAAATAAAAATAAAGGGGAACATACGATGAAACTATTAACGATTAATGTTCATAGTTGGTTAGAAGAAAATCAACTAGAAAAATTAAATATTTTAGCAAAGGTAATTGTAGAAAAAAATTATGACGTGGTTGCCATGCAAGAAGTAAACCAATTGATTAATAGTGAAGATGTTCAACAAGGGATAAAAACAGATAACTTCGGGAAATTATTGTTAGATAAAATTAGAGAATATGGAGAAGAAGGTTACAGTTATTACTGGACTTACTCTCATATCGGATTTGATAAATTCGAAGAAGGATTAGCAATATTAGCTAAAGGTGAAGTTGTTGCCGTAGAGGACTTTTACTGTACGGCACAACAAACCGTGACTTCTATCGAATCAAGAAAAATATTAAAAGTAGATCTTAAAGTAAATAATGAGATCGTAGAGTTTTACAGTTGTCATATGAATTTGCCAACTTGTAAAGGGGAAGACATAGATCAAAATCTTAGCAACCTAATTAATTATACAGATAACAAAAATCTTAAAATTTTCATGGGAGATTTCAATACGGATTATTTCCATCAAGTAGATGATTACAAAAGAATACTTGATAAAGGATTATATGATACATATGAATTAGCCGAGAAAAAAGATGGGGGAGTTACCGTATATAAAAATATAAGTGGTTGGGAAGAT
>CAKMQF010000079.1 GCA_927911745.1 uncultured Gemella sp. | reverse complement strand
CTTATGCTTATATTTTCATTTATATACTCTAGTACGACTTTCTTTTTAAATTCAAAATTATATTTAGTCATAAAAATACCGACCTCCAAAAAGTTAGATTTTTTGGTCTAACTTTTTGGGGTCGGTACAGAAATCGGAAGTCTTTATTTAGTGATAAGTAAGTTTTTGCAATAAATATTATTATAATTTTGTAGAGATGAAAATACAAAAACAGGAAGAAATTTATTATTCAAATAGCCTTATCTGTTGACATTCGGGAGCATTTGTATTATTATTTTAAGTATAAATTTTTCAAAAAACGATGATTAAGACGGTATATTGGATGTTTTTAACAGGGAGCAACTCCGTGACTGAAAGAGTTGTATGAACTGAGAATATATTTTCAGCTTATGAGTAATTGTATAAGTAGACTATGAGTACAATCGGGTGGTACCCGTTATCAACTATGTTAAGGAAGCGAAGATGCTTTAAAATACGGGTGGTACCACGATATATTCGTCCCTTGAGACTAAGTCTTGAGGGGCTTTTTATTTTGGATAAATAATAGAACTTATAGCAATGTCTTTATATTAAATTTTTAAGGAGGAACTTATGACTTTAGAGAATATAAGAAAAGAATATTTAGAATTAGTTAAAACAATTAAAGATGAAAAAAAAACTTTATGACCTAAGAGTTAAATTTTTAGGAAAAAAAGGTGCACTAACAGAAGTTATGAAAGGTGCACGTGATTTATCACCAGAAGAAAGACCTACATTCGGGAAACTTGTTAATGAGGTTAAAACTTTCATTAATGATAGTTTAGAAGAGAAAAAAGCTGAATTAGCTAAAGCAGCATTAGAGTTAAAATTAGCTAGTGAGGATATTGATGTTACTCTGCCTAGTAAAAAAGTTGAATTAGGTGGAATTAATCCATTAAATAAAATTATTGAAGAGATTGAAGAAATCTTTATCTCTATGGGATATTCAGTTGCTGAAGGACCTGAGGTAGAAACTGATAAATTTAACTTTGAAATGTTAAACTTACCTAAAGATCACCCTGCTCGTGATATGCAAGACTCATTCTATATTACGAATGAATTATTAATGAGAACACAAACTTCTCCTGTTCAAGCTCGTGAAATGTTAAAAGCTAATGGAGAAGGGCCTATCAAGATTATTTGTCCTGGTAAAGTATTCCGTCGTGATAATGATGATGCTACTCACTCTCACCAATTTACTCAAATTGAAGGATTAGTTGTAGATAAAAATATCACATTTAGTGATTTAAAGGTACTTTAGAGCACTTTATTAAAGCTGTATTCGGAGAAAATAAAAAAATCCGTCTACGTCCAAGTTTCTTCCCATTTACTGAGCCTTCAGTAGAGGTTGATGTATCTTGGGGTAATGAAGATGATGAAGAAAACATTAAATGGCTTGAAATTTTAGGAGCTGGTATGGTTCACCCTAACGTTCTTAAAATGGCTGGTTTTGATCCAGAGGTATACTCTGGGTTTGCGTTTGGTATGGGACCAGAACGTGTTGCAATGTTAAAATATGGTATTAGCGATATTAGAAGTTTCTACACAAATGACGTAAGATTCTTACAACAATTTAATAGTGATAGAAACGATTAATAGGAGGTAGTAATGTTAGTAAGTTATAATTGGTTAAAACAATATACGAATGTTGAAGCTAATGCAAATGCATTAGCTGAAAAAATCACACGTGGTGGTATTGAAGTCGAAGGTGTTGAATATTTAGCAGATGAAATATCTACGTCGTAGTTGGATATGTTGTATCTAAAGAAAAACACCCTGATGCTGAAAAATTAAATGTATGTCAAGTAAACGTTGGTGAAGAAGAAAACCTGCAAATTGTTTGTGGTGCACCAAATGTTGATGCTGGACAATATGTAATTGTTGCTAAAGTTGGAGCTAAATTACCAGGAATTAAAATTAAAAAAGCTAAACTTCGTGGTGTAGAATCACAAGGTATGATTTGTTCATTAGCTGAATTAGGATTAAGTAAGAGTGTAGTGCCTAAAAATTATCAAGAAGGTATATACGTATTTGAAACTGAACAAGAGTTAGGCTCTGATGTTGTTGAAGTACTTGGTTTAAATGATTACATCTTAGATTTATCAATTACACCTAACAGAGCGGATGCATTAAGTATGCGTGGTCTTACTTATGAATTAGGTGCTTTATACAATAACAAAGTTGACTTTAATGATGTAGAAAAAGAAGAAAATTACGAAGCTACTTCGTTACAAGTTGCTATTGAAAGTGATTCTTGTAGAAACTATGTAGGTCAAGTAGTGAAAAATGTTGAAGTGAAATCTTCGCCACTATGGTTACAAACAAGACTTATGAACTCTGGAATTCGTCCTATTAACAACATTGTAGATATTACAAACTTCGTACTATTAGAATTTGGTCAACCAATGCATGCATTCGATAAAGATCTAGTTGGAGATAAAATCGTAGTTCGTGATGCTAAAGAAGGTGAAGTTCTAGAAACTCTTGATGGAGAAGAGAGAAAATTACAAACAACTGATTTAGTAATTACTGATGGAACGCGCGCTATTGCTCTTGGAGGAGTAATGGGTGGTAAAAACACAGAGGTAAGTGAAGAAACTAAAAATATTATTTTAGAATCTGCATATTTTAATCCGACATCAGTTCGTCGTACTTCAGCTGCTCATGGGTTAAGAAGTGATTCTTCTGCAAGATTTGAAAAAGGTATTGATCCTAATATGCAAAAAGCAGCCCTTGCTCGTGCAGTAGAATTAATTTTAGAATTATGTCCAAATGCCGTAGTTGAAAGTTCAGTTGGAGTAGTTAATAAAGAAGAAGAGAAAGTTGTAGAAATTACTACTTCATATATTAACAACTACCTTGGAATTACATTATCTACTGAAGAGATTGCAGCTATTTTAGAAGGATTAAGTTTTACTGTAGAAGTAACAGGAGAAAACTTAGTAGTTAAAGTACCTACTAGAAGACCTGATATCTCAATTAAACAAGACTTAGTTGAAGAAGTTATTAGAATTTATGGATATGATAATCTAGCTTCAACATTACCAAAATTCTCTAAAACTACTAAAGGTGGTTTAACTTATTCACAAAGAATGGTACGTGATCTGCGCGCAGTATATGCTAGCTTAGGATTTAATGATACTATTAACTATTCATTAGTATCAGAAGAAGAAGCTACGCAGTATACTTTAGAAGATCACCACAAAGTTAGATTATTAATGCCTATGACTGAAACTCACTCGACATTACGTCAAAGTTTAGTTCCAGGATTATTAAACACTGTTCAATACAACGTAGCTAGAAAACAAAAAGATCTAAAACTTCTTGAAATTGGACGTGTATTCTTTGGTAGTGGAAATGATAATATCCAACCTAAAGAAACATTATACTTAAGTGCTGCGCTAACTGGAGAAGAAAGAGTAACTAAATGGCTTAAAGAAAGTAGCTCATTAGACTTCTTCGCGGCTAAAGGGTACTTAGAAGTTGTTTTCGATCGTTTAGGCTTAGATGAAAAAGTTATATATAAAAAATCTAAACTTGAAGGTATGCACCCAGGACGTTTCGCTGAGGTATATTTAGGTGGAAAACGTATTGGATTTATTGGAGAAGTTCACCCACAAGTTGCAGATAAGCTTGGATTAAATACTACATATGTATTTGAAATTAATTTAGATGAAGTTATTTCAGAAAGTAAAGTTAAACCTAAGTATGAAGAGGTAACTAAATATCCTGAAATTACAAGAGATATCGCTATGTTAGTTGATGTTAAAGATGAATATCAAAATATCTATAATGTAATTGAATCAGTAAATAGTAAATTAATTACTAAAGTGGAATTATTCGACTTATATGTTGGTGCTGAGTTATTAGTTGGTAAGAAATCACTAGCTTTAACTATTACATATAGTGATAAACAAAAAACTTTAACAGATGAAGAAGTAACAGCGGTACATGATAAAGTACTTTCTGCACTTACAGAGTACGGAGCTATTATTAGGTAGGTAGTCTATGATTACACAGATAATATTATTTTGCGTTTTAGCATATGTAATTGGTTCGATAACTTTTGCATTAATAGTAGGGAAAGTATTTTACAATACTGATATTAGAACACTTGGAAGTGGAAATTTAGGTACAACAAATACTTTTAGATGTCTTGGAAAAAAGGCAGGAGTTACAGTATTTATATGTGATGTATCTAAAGGGATAATCGCTACATTTCTTCCAACATTGATGCTAGGAAGAGTAGACTTTTTATCAATATTTGGAGCATTTGCAATGATAGGACATGTTTTTCCTATCTTTGCAAACTTCAAAGGTGGAAAAGCCGTAGCTACGGGTTCAGGAGTATTTATCTTCTTATATCCTATGTTAAGCTTGTTACTTTTAGCTATATTCTTTTCAACACTATTTTTTAAACAGGATATGTTTCATTAGGTAGCATACTTATTAGTTTAACTGCCATTGGGTACCTTAGCCTGTTTGAAACTGGATTTGATAAGTGGATTATGATAGTGATGTGTATTTTTGTTATTTATATGCACAAAAAGAATATACAGAGATTAATAAGTGGGACAGAAAATCAATCGAAATTAAAAATTGGAAAGGGAAAAAAGAATGACGAAAATCATTAGTGGAACACAACTTGCGAAAGAGTTAAGAGAAGAAATTAAAAAAGAAGCAGCTGCTTTAAGAGAAAAAGGTGTTGAGCCTACACTTGCAGTTGTTTTAGTAGGAGATAATAAAGCATCAAGAAGTTATGTTAATTCTAAACATAAAGCGTGTATAGAAAATAATATAAATTCTATAAAAATTGAGTTACCAGAAGAAATCTCTACTGATGATTTATTAAATGAAATCGAAAAATTAAATAGTGATGATAAGGTTCACGGAATTTTAGTACAATTACCATTGCCAAAACACATAGATGCAGAAAAAGTTCTGAATGCTGTAACTCCATCAAAAGATGTAGATGGATTCCATCCTATAAATGTTGGAAAGTTAGTGATTGGAGAAGCTAAACTTATTCCTTGTACACCTTTAGGGATTTTAGAAATGATAAAATCAACTGGTGAGGAAATCTCAGGGAAACTTGCTCTAGTAATTGGAAGAAGTAATATTGTAGGTAAACCTATTTCGACTTTATTACTTCAAAATAATGCAACTGTAATTACTGCTCATTCTAGAACTAAAGATTTAGAAACGCTAATAGAGCAAGCTGATATTATTGTAAGCTGTGTAGGAGTTGCACATTTCTTAAGTGGAAAAGAAAAAGTAAAACCAACTTGTACGATTATTGATGTAGGTAATAACTACAAAGATGGTAAGTTAGTTGGAGATGTAAATCTAGATGAGTTTATAGAGAAAGTTGCTTATATTTCTCCTGTACCTGGAGGAGTAGGGCCTTTAACAATCACAATGTTAATGAGAAATACATTAACTGCTACTTATGATTTATTAGAAAAATAATTTCAAGAAAATCTAGATATTATTTGAGACTTTATTTAATTGAAATGTTTTTGATTTAATGATACAATAATATATTGTACAAGAATGCAATATATTTAAAGATATAGACTTATAAATTATACTATGTTATAATTTATAAAATGTAGAGAGTAAAGAAATTTATGTGGAGGATTGTTAATAAATGATTAGATTCTTGAAAAATGTAGCCACAGAAATGCGTAAAGTAAGTTGGCCAACTTTTAGTGAACTTGTTAGAAAAACACTAATTGTTATTGTTGTAGTTGGAATATTAATGTTATTTAGCTACGTGGTAGATTTAGGAATAACTGCTGGAATTAGACACTTCAGTAGATAAGAGAGGTTATTATGAGCGATACAGTAAGTAAAGAGTGGTATGTAATACATACGTATTCTGGATATGAAAACAAAGTAAAAGATAATATTGAAAAAAGAGTTGAGTCTCTTGGTATGGAAGACAAAATTTTCAGAATCGTTGTTCCAGAAGAAAAAGAGACAATCTTAACTCCAACAGGAAAGAAAAAAGAAGTTAATAGAAAAACATTCCCTGGATATGTACTTGTTGAGTTAGTAATGACAGATGATTCATGGTTTGTAGTTAGAAATACGCCTGGTGTAACTGGATTTGTAGGATCACACGGTGGTGGTTCTAAACCAAGTCCATTATTACCAGAAGAAATTAACTTTATTTTACAACAAATGGGTCTATCAAATGTTGTAGATATTGATATTGAAGTTGGAGATTATGTTCGTGTTATCTCTGGTCCATTCGTTGATATGGAAGGAAAAGTTGTAAACTTAGACTTACATAACTACAAAGCTGATGTTATGATCGAGCTTATGGGTAGAGAAACTAAAGTGGAGCTTGAACTTTATAATATCGAAAAATTCTAAGAAAGGAAAAGCTATCTTTATGATAGTCGGATAGAATGTGGAAAAGATTGCAATAATTATGGATTCAACTGCATATTTATCAGAAGATTTAAAGAAAGAATTAGATATTCGTACTGTTTATTTAAATCTAATTATTGATAATAATTCATATAAAGAAGTTATCGATATGCCACTTGATAAATATCATGAATACCTAAAAAATCCTAACAATTCCTTCCCTACAACTTCTCAACCTGCTATAGGTGAGGTTGTATCTTGCTTAGAAAAATTAAAAGAAGAAGGGTATACCGATGTCATTGCTATTGCACTTTCAAGTGGAATTAGTGGTACATTCACGTCTTACTCTGTAGCTGGTCTTATGGTAGAAGGGTTGAATGTTCATCCGTTCGATTCTGAAGTCTCTTGTAGACCTGAAGGATATTATGCGATTAAGGCAGCTAAGTTAATTAAAGAAGGAAAAATTCTAAAGAAATAATCTCAGCATTAAATGAGATGAAAAAAGTATCACATGCATATTTCATGGCTGATGATTTATCGCATCTACAACGTAGTGGACGTTTAAGTGGAGCACAGGCTGTAGTAGGAAGCTTACTTCAAGTTAAGCCGCTATTACATTTTGATAACAAAGTTATAGTTCCATTCCAAAAGATACGAACATATAAAAAAGTTGTAGCTAGAATTTATGAATTATTCGATGAGTTTTATAAACAGCACGAAGATGAACATATTACAATTTGTGTACTTCATGTTGATGCATTGGATAAAGCTGAAGAAATAAAAAAATATATTGAAGAAAATTATTCAAATGTAACTGTTGAAATTGATGGTATTAGTCCAGTAATTTCTACACACTTAGGAATAGGCGCAGTTGGATTTGGGTGGACAATATTATAAAAAAATTAAGAGGTGGAAAATATGGTACAAACAATGGCACACACTTGCTACCGAGTAGCAGATTTAAAAGAATCAGTTAAATTTTATACTGAAGCATTCGACTTCGTAGTAAGTCGTAAAAGAGATTTTCCTGAGTACAAGTTTACATTAGTATACTTAACTTTACCAGGTTCAAACTATGAGTTAGAATTAACTTATAACTACGATCACGGTGCATATGAACTTGGAGATGGATATGGCCACATAGCTATTTCTGTAGAAGATTTAGAAGGTCTATATGAAAAACACAAAGCGGCAGGATATGATGTAACAGAACTTAAAGGTTTACCAGGTTTCCCGCCGGGATATTACTTCATAAAAGATCCAGATGGATACAAAATTGAGGTAATTCGTACTAAAATGTAGTTATCATTTGATTTATTTATAATCATATGATATAATGTACATACATTGAAATAAATTACCGAAAGGGTGGTGAATTTTGAAAGGTTCTCCGCTCTTTTATATTGCAATTAAAACTTAAGAAAGAGGTGGACTGTATGAGTATTGTAGAAAAAGTTAAAGCAATAGCAACAAAACAAGCAGAAAATACGGAATTTTCTCTTTATGATGTAGAATATGTAAAAGAAGGAACTGAGTATTTCTTACGTATTTACTTCGATAAAGATGGTGGACTTACACTTGATGATTGTGTATTATTAAGTGAGAAACTAGCAGAAGAACTTGATAAAGAAGATTTCATTAGTGATAAATATTATTTAGAGGTATCTTCTCCAGGAATCGAAAGAGACTTAAGAGACCTAGAAGAAGTAACTAATTCTGTTGGGAAACATGTTTATATTAAAACATATGAAAAAATCGATAATCAAAAAGAATTTTATGGTGATATCTTAGCTGTTGAAGGCGAAGAAATTACTGTAGAATACAAAGATAAAGCGAGAGTTAAAAAATCAACAATTAACTATAGTAAAATCGCTAAAATTAGATTAGCTGTTAAATTTTAATTATTAAAGGAGAAAGAAAGATGAGCAAGGATTTGCTTAAAAGCTATTAAATTAATTGAACAAGAAAAAGGTATTGCAGAAGATATTCTAGTAGAAGCTATTGAATTAGCTTTACTGTCAGCTTATAAAAAGAATTTTAACGCTGCAAAAAATGTAAGAGTAGATTTTAATAGAACAACTGGTGATTACAAATTTATCATTAGAAAAGATGTTGTTGAAGAAGTTTACGACGATAGAATTGAATTTGCTCTTGAAGACGCATTAAAAATTAATCCAGCATATGAAGTTGGAGATATTTATGAAGTAGTTGATTTACCAAGTGACTTTGGACGTGTTGGAGCACAAGCTGCTAAGCAAGCTTTATTACAAAGACTTCGTGAAGCTGAAAAAGAAATCCTTTATAAAGAATATATCGAACATGAAGGTGAAATTCTTTCAGGTACAATAGATAGAATTGATTCTAGATATGTTTATGTTAAATTAGGTAAAATCGAAGCAATTTTAGGCGAAAATGAAAGAGTTAAAGGTGAAACTTATGTTCCACAAACTCCAATTAAAGTTTACATCGCGAAAGTTGATAATCCAACTCGTGGAAGTAAGCCACACGTATTAGCTTCAAGATCACACCCTGAATTTATCAGAAGATTATTTGAAATTGAAGTTCCAGAAATTTACAGTGGTACTGTAGAAATTAAGAGTGTATCACGTGAAGCAGGTGAAAGAACTAAATTAGCTGTGTTTGCTGAAGATAAAAACATTGATCCTGTAGGTGCTTGTGTTGGTAACAAAGGTGAGCGTGTTAATCGTATCGTTGAAGAACTAAATGGTGAGAAAATTGATATTATTACTTGGGATGCTGATCCAGTTAAATTTATTACAAATGCATTAGCTCCTGCTAAAGTAGAAGAAATCAATATAGATGAAGAAGAGAAAATTGCTAATGTTAAAGTTAAAGATGACCAACTTTCTCTAGCAATTGGTAAAAAAGGACAAAACGTTCGTCTAGCGGCTAAATTAACAGGTTGGAAAATCGACATAAAAGCTGCAGAATAGTGAGGTGTTGTTTGTGAAAAAAAAGAAAAATACCAACAAGAAAATGTATATTAACAAACGAAATGTTCGCTAAGAAAGATTTATTAAGAATCGTTAAGAACAAAGAAGGAGAAATTTCTGTAGATCCTACTGGAAAAAAAGCAGGACGTGGAGCTTATGTAGTAGCTGATTTAGAAGTTATTAAAGCTGCACAAGAAAAGAAACAATTAGAGAAGTTTTTCTCTGCATCACCAGAAGTTATGGAGCCTATCTATAATGAGGTAATTAGATTAATCTATAGAAAGTCAATTCCACAAAAATAATGATAAAAGCATATAATTTATTAGGTTTAATGCAAAGAGCAGGTAAACTTATTACAGGTGAAGATTTAATCACAAAAAATTTAAAAAATAATAAAATCAAATTGTTAGTTATTGCAGAAGATTGCGGTACCAATACGAAAAAAAAATTAACAGACAAGGCTAATTTTTATAATGTAAAATGTATCGAATTCTCTACTATTGAAAATATTAGTATCGCGATTGGAAGAGATAATCGTGTTGCTGTAGGAATAACTGATGATGGATTTATAAAAAAATTCAAACAATTATTAGAAGAAGGAGGAAAACAGTAATGAAAAAAGTCAGAATTTATGAGTACGCTAAAGAAGTAGGAAAACAATCAAAAGACCTTATTACAGTTTTAAAAGATGCTAATATTGAAGTATCTAATCACATGTCAATGTTAACAGAAGAGGGGTTAGCTAAGCTAGATAGTGTTTTCAAAAAACAAGAAAAAGCGGTACAAAACGATAAATCTTCAAATAATGAAGGTAAGAAAAATAAAAAGAAAAAAATTAAAAAAGAGAAAAACAGAAAAGCTCAAAAACAACAACCAGCAATTATTGAAGCTCCATCAGAAGAGACAATTTCAGAAGATACTATTTTAGTTAAAGATGGAATGACTGTAGGTGAGTTATCAGAAGTTCTAAGTATAGGTTCGACTGAACTTATTAAAAAATTATTTATGGAACTTAAAATTATGGCGAATATTAACCAGTCTCTTACTTTAGAGCAAATCGAGTTAATCGCTATGGATTACGGTAAAGAAATCCAAGAAGAAGTTGAAATCAATAAAGAAGACTTAGATCTTTACTTCGAAGTTGAAGATGCTGAAAAAGATCTTAAAGAGCGTGCGCCAATCGTAACTATTATGGGACACGTTGACCACGGTAAAACTACATTACTAGATACAATTAGAAATTCACGAGTAACAGCCGGTGAAGCAGGTGGGATTACACAACACATTGGTGCATACCAAGTACGTGCAAAAGATAAAAAGATTACATTCTTAGATACTCCAGGACACGCAGCCTTCACTACAATGCGTGCACGTGGAGCTAAAATTACTGACGTAACTATCTTAGTAGTTGCAGCTGATGATGGAGTAATGCCTCAAACAATCGAAGCTATTAACCACGCAAAAGCGGCTGAAGTACCAATTATCGTTGCCGTTAACAAAATGGATAAACCACAAGCTAACCCTGATAGAGTTATGAATGAGTTAGTAGAATATGGACTAATCTCAGAAGAGTGGGGTGGAGATACAATCTTCGTACCAATCTCAGCTCTTAAAGGTGAAGGTATTGATGAGTTATTAGAAAATATCTTATTAGTAACTGAAATGCAAGAATTAAAAGCTAATCCAAATCGTCTTGCTTTAGGTACGGTTATCGAGGCTAAACTTGATAAAGGTCGTGGAGCAGTAGCTACATTATTAGTACAAAATGGTAGCTTGAATGTTGGAGATCCACTTGTGGTAGGTAACACATTTGGACGTGTTCGTGCGATGATTAACGATCGTAGCAAAAATATCCAAACAGCTAAACCATCTACACCAGTAGAGATTACAGGTTTACAAGATGTTCCTAACGCTGGAGATCGTTTCGTAGTATTCGGTGATGAAAAAACAGCTCGTCAAATCGGGGAAAAACGTCAACAACAATATATTGAAACTACTCGTCAAGCAAATTCAGCTGTTTCGTTAGATACATTATTCGAACAAATGAAACAAGGTGAGATGAAAGACCTTAACATTATTATTAAAGCAGACGTTCAAGGTTCTGTTGAAGCTTTAGCTATGTCATTAGCTAAAATCGATGTTGAAGGTGTTAACGTACGTATTATCCATACTGGTGTAGGTGCGATTAACGAATCTGATATTACATTAGCAGTAGCATCTAACGCTGTAGTTATTGGATTTAACGTACGTCCTGATAATAATGCAAAACAAATGGCTCAAACTGAGCAAGTAGATATTCGTCTACACAGCATTATTTATAAAGTTATTGAAGAAATCGAAGCTGCGATGACAGGATTATTAGATCCAGAATTCGTTGAAAAAGTTATAGGTCTTGCAGAAGTACGTCAAGTATATAAAGTATCTAAAATTGGTACAATTGCTGGTGCTTATGTAACTGAAGGTAAAGTATCACGTGACGGTAAAGTACGTGTAATTCGTGATAGTGTAGTAATTTACGAAGGTGAAATTGACACATTAAGAAGATTTAAAGATGATGTTAAAGAAGTACAAAGCGGTTATGAATGTGGTATGACTGTTGAAAACTTTAATGATATTAAAGAAGGAGATGTCTTCGAAGTATACATCATGGAAGAAGTAAAAAAATAGGAGGCAAACTTTATGTCAGAACTAAGAGTTAACAGACTTGCAGAACAAATTAAAAAAGAAATTACTTATGTCTTAGCTACAAAAGTTAAGAATCATGATTTAGGATTTGTTACTGTAACAGAAGTTGCTTTGACAGGAGATTATTCTCAAGCAAAAGTTTTCTACACTGTTTTAGGTGGAGAACGTGAAAAAGAAAAAACAAAAGAAGCACTTAAGAAAATTAAAGGTTTCGTAAAAAGTGAAGTTGCTAAGAAAATTAAAATTAGAAAATTTCCGGAACTTATTTTCCAATATGACACTACAGCTGAATATGCATTACACATTGAAAGTTTAATCGCTAGTGTTAGTAAAAAGGAAAATAATGAAGAATAATTAGAATAAAAGAGCGACTTAATTACAGTGATGTCTTAATGTCACTTTGATTAAGTCGCCTCAATATGGTTATTTGCATTTTAAAATGAATTTGATGTGCTGATTCGATAAAATTGATTTTTTTGAATCGCCATATTGAATTATCCCTAATCAATAATTATATTTTCTAATTGTTTAAGTTTAAAGCTTTTAAGTATAAAGTAATATACAGAGTTTTATAGAATTAAAGAATTAAAGGAGAAAACAATGTTACAAGTAACAAATTTAGGTTTACGTTTTGCAGATAGAAAGCTATTTGAAGATGTAAATATAAAATTTACAAATGGTAACTGCTACGGTTTAATCGGAGCTAATGGAGCAGGTAAAACAACATTCTTAAAATTATTATC
Organism: uncultured Gemella sp.; assembly: GCA_927911745.1. Lineage (GTDB taxonomy): Bacteria > Bacillota > Bacilli > Staphylococcales > Gemellaceae > Gemella. Next base: position 16,837 of record CAKMQF010000079.1, on the reverse strand, counting down.
TGGTGAATTAGATTCACAACAAGGGCACGTTTCTTTAGGTAAGGGTGAACGTCTTGCAGTACTTCGTCAAAACCACTTCGCATACGAAGAAAACAGAGTTATCGATGTTGTAATGATGGGACATGAACGTCTTTGGGATGTTATGAACCGTAAAAATGAAATTTATATGAAAGATCCATTTACTGAAGAGGATGGAATCATTGCTGCTGAACTAGAAGGTGAGTTTGCGGAGATGGATGGTTGGACTGCAGAAAGTGATGCAGCACAACTTCTTGAAGGTCTAGGTATTCCTGTTGAATTTCATGAAATGCTTATGGGAGAACTTGATAATGCTATTAAGGTTAAGGTTCTTTTAGCTCAAGCATTATTTGGTAATCCAGATGTACTTCTTCTGGATGAGCCTACCAACGGTCTTGATATTAGTGCAATTAAGTGGTTAGAAGAGTTCTTAATTAACTTTGAGAACACAGTTATCGTAGTCAGCCACGACCGTCACTTCTTAAATAACATTTGTACTCACATTTGTGACTTAGACTTTGGTAAAATCCAACTTTACGTTGGTAACTATGACTTCTGGTATCAATCTAGTCAACTTGCTAGAAGAATGGCAGAAGACAACAACAAGAAAAAAGAAGAAAAAATTAAAGAATTACAAGAATTTATCGCGCGTTTCTCTGCGAACGCTTCTAAATCTAAACAAGCGACAAGTAGAAAGAAAATGCTTGATAAAATTACTCTTGATGATATTAAACCAAGTAGCCGTCGTTATCCATACGTTCGCTTTACACCAGATCGTGAAATCGGAAATGACTTACTTATTGTTGAAGGTGTAAGCAAAACTGTAGAAGGTAAAGAAGTATTAAGTAATGTTAGCTTCACTGTAAATCCTAATGATAAAGTTATCTTACTAGGGGATGAAGTTGCTAAAACTACATTACTAAAAAATTCTTGCTGGAGAAATGGAACCAGATAGTGGTACAGTTAAATGGGGTATTACAACTTCTAGAAGTTATATGCCAAAAGATAACTCTGAGTACTTTGAAGGGTTAAAACTTTCATTAGTAGAATGGCTTCGTCAATATGCTTCTCCTGAAGAAGAAAGTGAAGCATACTTACGTTCATTCTTAGGAAGAATGTTATTCTCTGGTGAAGAAGCACTTAAACGTGCTCACGTATTATCAGGGGGAGAAAAAATGCGTTGTATGTTATCTAAGATGATGTTATCTAAAGCTAACGTTATTCTTCTAGATGAGCCTACAAACCACCTTGACTTAGAATCTATTACAGCTGTCAATGAAGGTATTATTGCTTTCAAAGGTTCTGTATTCTTTACATCTCATGACTATGAGTTTATACAAACAATTGCGAATAGAGTAATTGAATTAACACCTGAAGGTGCAATTAACAAAGAGATGGACTACGAAAACTACCTAAGATTCAAAGGTATAATAGACTAATAAAAAATAAGGAGATATACTGCTTTGGTATATCTCCTTTTAGTATTGTTATTAAAAAATTACTTTCTCAAAAACTTGTTTAGTTACTTCGCTGAAAGCTTCTATTTCTTCTTTGGAAAATCTATCGAATTCTATTGAATCTATATCTAGTAACGCTACAACTTTATCATTTTGGATAATTGGAACTACTAATTCACTGTTAGTGTCACTATCACATGCTATGTGTCCTGGGAATTTGTGTACATCTTCAACATAAATAGTTTCTTTGGTTGTATAGCAATGTCCACATACACCTTTATTAAATGGTATGCGAGTACAAGCTACTTTTCCTTGGAATGGGCCTAAAACTAAGTTGTTGTTTTTTTCATCTAATAAATAGAAACCAACCCAGTTTGTATTTGGTAAGTACTCTTTGTATAGGGCTGATAGGTTTGATAAATTAGTAACTAAATTCTCTTCTCCTGATACTAAAGTAGTCGCTTGATTTATAAATAATTCTTTATTTTCTACTATGTTCATTAAAATACCTCTTTTAAAAGACTTTACTATATTTTCGCATAATAGTAACAAAAAATAAAGTGATAAGTATAATAGTTTTTAAATAATATTGTTTAGAAAGTTTAGAATGTAATTTATTTATTAATGATTATTTACTATGGTTAAAAAATAACAATAAATAAAAAATATTTAGTTATTTGCTAGATAAAAAAAATATTGAAAAAAAAATTAAAAAAGTGATTGAAACACTTTGTTTTTTGTGATAAAAATGGTATAATTTTGTTAGGTTATTGTATTAATAAACGTAAAAAATTAAATATAAAATTTCAGGGGGAAGATATATGACATATATATTTTTATTTGTGTGTATCCTTGTTCTTGGAGGAGTAGTTGCACTATTCGTCTTTAGAAATAGGAAAAAACAAGATTTATACCCTCTTTTAGTTATGAAAGATGAGCTAGAAAGAGAAACACTATCTGATGATTGAAAAAGTAAAAGCGCTGGAGATTGCTGGTAAAGCTGAAAAACTTTATGCTCAATGGGAAAGCGAATGGTACGAAATTCAAAGTATCGATATTGAAGAACTTGACAGAGATCTTTATAGTGCAGAAACTTATATTGATAAATTTAATTTCAAACGTGCTGATGAAGTAATTATGAACAGTGGTGAATTAATAGCAAATATTAAAGATAGAATCGCTGGAATAAGAAGAGAAATTAAAGAATTAACAGAAGTTGAACCTAGAAATAGAGAACTATATGAAGAAATCGTAGTTGAGTATAAAGAGCTTAATAGAGAACTATTAGCTAAGCGTCATCAATATGGAGCAGCCGCAGAACAATTTGAACAAAATATTAAAGAAATAGCTCCCCAACTTGATGATTTCAAACTTCTAACATCTACTGGTAAGTACATCGAAGCACAAGACAAAATTAATACTGTTAAGGGATTAATTGATAATCTTAAAGAAAGAATGGAAGTACTGCCTGATCTGTTAAAAGAAATTGAAAAGACTTGTCCAGCTCAAATTCAGTCATTAAGACTTAAAGTTGAGGAAATGGAGAAAAAAGGATTTAAACTTACTCACCTAGAAATTTCAAGTAAAATTGAAAGTATTGTTTGGCAATTAAGCGATGCTCGTGAAAAAGTTAAATCTGGAGATATTGATCTAATCGAAAACATTCTTGATGGTATTTATGATGTTATCGACGAAGTATCTAATGATCTTAAAAAAGAACTTGATTATAAAAAATACATTGAAGAAAACTATAGAGAAATAACTAATAAACTTGAATTACAAGATAAATTAAATGAAGCTCTATACAATAATATTCAAGAAATCAAAAATAGATACCAAATTTATCAAAAAGATGAAGAAATGGTTGCTAACTACTACGATGAGTTAAGTGATTTACTTGATGTTAAACATGATATTGATGTATATATTAATAATCAACCAAAACTAAACTATAAAGACTTAAAAGAAAAAGTAGAATTATTAGGTCAAGGATTAGAAAAAATTGAAGAAGACCAAACAAATTATTCTAGATACTTAACAAGTCTTCGTGAAGAAGAAGGTCACGCTCGTGAAAAACTTATCTTCATTAATCAAGAAAAAGAAGTTATTAAACGTAAATTAGATAACTCACGTGTTCCAGGATTCAGTGATAGATTTATCGTATTATATAAAGATGTAACTGATAGTTATAGATATGCGCTTGAGGAACTTAAAAAAGAACCTATCAATATCGATTTACTAAAACGTGCAGTTGCTGAAGCTGAAGAATCACTTGATATTTATGCATCAGAAGTAAATAACATTCTTACTGATATTGAATTAATTGAAAAACTTATTCGTTATGCGAACAGATACAGAAAAGATAACGTTGAATTCCACCAACAATTAACGGTTGCTGAGCAATATTATAGAGAGTATCGTTACAACAAAACTTTAGAAATTATTAGAAATTCTCTAGATAAAGTTGAGCCAGGTGCATACGAAAGAATTAGAAATTCAGTAAAACCTAGATAACAAAGAAGCCCTAGTTTTAGAAATAAAACTAGGGTGTTTTTTTAGTTATAAAATATTTTTAGAGGGGTAATTAAAAACTACTGTTACTATAAAACTTTATAGTAACAGTAGTTGATTTTATATTTTATTATTTTCTCTTTAGATTATAGTAACCTAGACTAGAAAAGTAGAATAGTGCTTCGATAGTTGCTATAAAGAAAGTAGTAGGTAGAGAAGTGTAATATGAAAGAGTGATCCCTACCCATGTACCTATAAGTGCAAACGATATTGATATAGCTATCATTAGTCCTACTTTATTAGTAAGATATCTTGCTGCGCTAGCTGGAACTGTTAGAAGGACGAACATTAATAGTGCACCAACTACTGGAACTGTAATACTAGTTGCCACTGATAGTAAAACTAGGAAAAAGATAGAAATAAATTTTCCATTTAATCCTAATGCACGAGCACCAATCGCATCAAAAGAATCGAATTTGATTTTTCTATAAAAAAATTGAAAGTAATAGAATAACTGCTACTGCTAATGTAAATATTAATTTTACATCGTCTCGAGTTATTGAAACTACACTACCGAATAGTATGTTGTTAACATAACTTGTACTTTTAGGTGTTAGTGATAGGAATAATAATCCTAAACCTAAGAATATTCCTAACATTACGCTTACTGTAGCTTCACGTCTAAATGCTTTTACACTTAGATGACCTACTAGATAAGACATAGTAATAGTGAATATTAATAGTCCGTAAATTGGGTTAATACCTAAGAAAACAGCGAAGGCTGCACCAGCGAACCCAACATGTGAAAGGGTGTGTGAGATAAATGACATATTTCTAGCCATTACAAACACACCAATATAGCCTGCCATTACAGCTACAATAGTTCCAGCTATAAAGGCATTCTGCATAAAATCATAATTAAGCATAATTGTTATCTCCTACATAATGTTTGCATAGCTTTAGATTATTTTTTTCTATATTGTACTCTTCTATACTAATAAATTTGAAGCAACCTTCCTCGAGATAGAGTATTTTATCAATGTATTTTTCATCGATAAGTGATAGTTCATGAGTTATACAAAGAGTTATGATATTTTCTTTCTTTGTAATTTCTTTAACCAGAGTCATACATTCAATTTCACTGGTCTTATCTAAATTTGATGTAAACTCATCAAGAAGTAGTAGGTTTGGTTTATTTACTAGTGCTTGTGCTAAAAATACACGTTGTTTTTCACCACCTGAGAGAGTACCTATAGACTTATTTTGAAGTTTTAGTGAATTTGTTAATTCTAGTGCTTCTTTAATACTTGATTTTTCTTTTTTACTAAGCCATGGTAAAAGTCCTTTTTGAATAGGAAGTGATACAAAGTCAGCAGCAGATAAGGGAAGTTCTTCATCTATCTGTCTGAACTGAGGTACATATCCAAGAGTTGGATTTTCTCCAACAAGTGTTATCTGGCTAGTTTTATTTAATTTTTCTAGAATATTGTTTAATAATGTTGTTTTACCAACACCATTTTTCCCAACAACAGCAACAACATCTCCTGAAGTAACAGAAAACGTAATGTTATCTAATATTGTTTTATCTCCTATTGAATAAGTGAGATTTTTTATTTTAAGTTCAGCCATAAAATCTCCTAAGTAAATTTAAAATTTTTATTTTTAATATAAAAAAGAAGAGATACGATTTAGAATCTCTTCTTTATATTATACTACATATTTATAATATGTGAAGACTAATTTTTAATCTTCGTATTAATGTTTATGTTCTTTTTCGTGATCGTGATCATGATCTTTGTCATCATGAGAATGACTGTGAGAGTGCCCTTCGTGTTCGTGATCATGTGAATGACCTTCAGAAGCGCCTTCTACGTGATAAGCTTTTTCACCAGAACCTCCATTTAGAATTTCTTCTAATTTATTATATTGATCTAACATCCATTCGATGTAAGTTTTTCCTTCTGGTTGTGTTTCTGTTACATTAAGAACAGGTACTTTATTTTGTTCAGCTAGAGTAATTAAACCTTCGATAGTCTTATTAGTTGTTTGAACGTTGTTGATGATTAATGAAATCTGTTTAGATTTGATTTGCTCTTGAATAGCTTTTAAATCTTGTGGAGCAGGATCATTTCCTTCTTCAGTAGCTTGAGCTAGTTTTTTAACTTGGTCTGTTGTTTTGAATCCTAAAGCATCAACTGCATATTCAAAAACTGGTTCAGTTGTTAATACTGATTTCCCATTTGCTTTATCTTTTAAAGAATTAATTTTATCAGTAATTTTTGAAAGTTCTTTTTTGTAGTTATCTCTATTTTTTTCATAGAAATCTTTATTAGCAGAATCTTTTTCAGATAAAACTTTAGTAAGTTCGTCTGCAACTTTACTCATTACTTCTGGGTTGTACCAAATGTGTTCATTATCTCCATCTTTAAGACCTAGTAATTTAGCACCATCAATTTTTTTGATGTCTTTACTATTAGCCGTTAGTTTTCGAACCAAGAATCGTACCCACCACCGTTTAAGATAGCGATGTTAGAATCAGCAACAGTTTTAGCGTCTTGAGCAGTTGGTTCAAAATCGTGTGGATCTACCGAAGTAGAAGATATAATAGAAGAAACTTCTGCTTTATCTCCTGCGATACTCTTAGCTACTTCTGCATAAAAGTTTACTGAAGTAACAATTTTCGTTTTATTTCCAGAGTTAGAAGCTCCAGAATTAGTTTTGCTTGAACATCCTACTAAAAGTAGGGCGAATGCAGCAACAACTGAAATTATTTTAAAAAATTTATTCATTTGTAATATTCCTCCGTTATTCGTAATTATTACGTTCTAATAAATTATAATACTACTCTCAAAAAAAATCAACCTCTTAAACGAAATAATTTTGATTAATGTAAAAATTTTACATTTGTTTTCATAATACAAAAAATAAAAAGTAATAAAAAATAAATAAAATAGTAATTAATATAGAAGATAATTATTGATGTAAAATTTATTAAAATACTTGATTTTTTAGTTGGTAATGCTATATAATTAATAAAGTTGAGTAAGAATCAACAAAAATATAACACACGACATTTGAGTAGCTGCTCGGTGCATTTATGTTTGCAGTAAGCTTAGAGAATGTCGGAGGAAAAAACCAAGGAGGAAAATAACTATGGCAGTTATTTCAATGAAACAATTATTAGAAGCTGGTGTACACTTCGGTCACCAAACAAGAAGATGGAACCCTAAAATGGATAAATACATCTTCACAGAAAGAAACGGTATCTACATTATCGACTTACAAAAAACAGTTAAGAAAGTTGATGAAGCATACGAATTCGTAAAATCAGTTGCTGATCAAGGCGGAAAAATGTTATTCGTAGGTACTAAAAAAACAAGCACAAGATGCTATTAAAGAAGAAGCTGAAAGAAGTGGTCAATACTACATCAATCACCGTTGGTTAGGTGGAACTTTAACTAACTACAAAACTATTAAAGGACGTATTGACAGAATCACTGAAATCGAAAAAATGGAAGCTGATGGAGTATTCGAAGTACTACCTAAAAAAGAAGTTATCGAATTAAGAAAAGAATACGATAAATTAGTTAAATTCTTAGGTGGAATTCGTGAAATGAAAGGTATGCCAGATGCAATCTTCGTAGTAGATCCTAAGAAAGAGCACAACGCAATTGCTGAAGCTAAAAAATTAGGAATCCCTGTAGTAGGTATCGTAGATACAAACTGTGATCCAGATGATGTTGATTACGTAATCCCTGCAAACGACGATGCTATCCGTGCAGTTAAATTATTAACAGCTAAAATGGCAGACGCTTTTGTAGCTTACAACGAAGGTAACATCGAAGAAACTGAAGAAGTTTCTGAAGAAGTAGAAGCAACTGAAGAATAATTTTAGATTATAAAACAAATAAAAAAATTAATAATAAAATAACGGAGGCAAATCAAAATGGCACAAATTACAGCTAGTTTGGTAAAAGAATTAAGAGAACGTACTGGTGCTGGTATGATGGACTGTAAAAAAGCACTAACTCAAACAGATGGAAATATCGATGCAGCAATCGACTACCTAAGAGAAAATGGTATCGCTAAAGCAGCTAAAAAAGCTGACAGAATCGCTGCAGAAGGTCTTTCTTACATCGAGGTTAAAGGTAACAAAGCTGTTATCTTAGAAATCAACTCAGAAACTGACTTCGTTGCTAAAAACGAAAAATTCGTTGCTTTAGTAAAAAATGTTGCAGAAGCTATCTTAGCTGCTGAACCAGCAACTTTAGAAGAAGCTCTTCAAGTAGAAGCTCAAGGTGGAACTGTTGAAGCAGTAATTAACGAAGGTATCGCTACAATTGGTGAAAAACTTTCATTAAGAAGATTTGAAGTTGTAACTAAATCTGACGCTGATGCATTCGGTGCATACTCTCACATGGGAGGAAGAATTGGTGTTCTTACTCTTGTAGAAGGAAGCACTGACGAAGAAGCAGCTAAAGATGTTGCAATGCACATCGCTGCTTTAGCTCCTAAATACTTAGACGAAAGCGAAGTACCAGCTGATGTACTTGAGCACGAGAAAAAAGTATTAACTGAGCAAGCATTAAACGAAGGAAAACCTGCTAACATCGTTGAAAAAATGATCGTTGGTAGAATTAACAAATTCTTAGAAGAAATCACAGTTGTTAACCAAAAATTCGTTAAAGACGATAGTTTCACTGTTGAAAAATTCTTAGCATCAAAAGGTGGAAAACTTGCTAAATTCGTACGTTACGAAGTTGGTGAAGGTATCGAGAAAAAAGAAGATAACTTTGCTGAAGAAGTAATGAGCCAAGTTAACGCTAGCAAATAATAATTCTCTATTTAATATATTTTATTAAAAGAGGTTAAGCACACACTTCTTGTGTGTGCTTTTTTAAAAAATTAGTATAGTAGAAACAATAATGTCTGTAATTTATTAGGAGGATAGAAATGGCTACTAAATATAAAAGAGTTTTATATAAGTTAAGTGGTGAAGCACTAGCAGGTGGAAAAGGATTCGGTATTGATTCTGAAGTTGTTACAAAAATAACTTCTCAAATCGTAGAGGTAGTAAAAAAAGGGGTAGAAGTTGCTATCGTTGTTGGTGGAGGAAATATCTGGCGTGGAAAAACTGGTGAAGAACTAGGAATGGAACGTGCTACAGCTGACTCAATGGGTATGTTAGCTACAGTTATGAATTCATTAGCATTACAAGATGCTTTAGAACAAAAAGGTGTGGATACACGTGTATTAACATCAGTTGAAATGAAAGAAATGGCTGAGCCATACATTAGAAGACGTGCAATAAGACACTTAGAAAAAGGTCGTGTTGCTATATTTGCAGCTGGAATTGGAAATCCATATTTCTCAACAGATACAACAGCAGCATTACGTGCTAAAGAAATCGGTGCTGAAGCTATTTTAATGGGTAAAAATGGAGTAGACGGTGTTTACTCTGCTGATCCAAAACTTGACAGCACAGCAACTAAATATGATAAGTTATCATACATGGATATTATGAACAAAGGGTTAACAATAATGGATTCTACAGCAATTACATTCTGTATGGATAATCACCTGCCAATTATTGTCTTTTCAATAGATGAAGCAGAAAATATTGTTAAAGTTGTTTCTGATTCTAATCTAGGGACAACTATTGAATAAAATTTATATTAGGAGTTTACAATTATGCCTGAACAAATAATGAATAATTTAAACGAAAGAATGGAAAAAGCGATTGCTAGTTTACGTCGTGAATTAGCATCTATCAGAGCTGGTAAGGCTAGTGCAGCTGTTTTAGATAGATTAACAGTTGATTACTATGGTGTACCAACTCCGATTAATCAAGTTGCAGGGGTTTCTGTACCAGAACCTAAAATGCTTGTAATTTCTCCATACGAAAAAACTTTATTAGGAGATATCGAAAAAGCTATTCAAGCATCAGATTTAGGATTAAATCCAGCTAATGATGGAACAGTAATTCGTATCGTATTCCCAGCTTTAACTGAGGAACGTCGTAAAGAACTTGCTAAATTAGTAGGTAAAGAATCTGAAGGAGCTAAAGTTGCCGTACGTAATGTTCGTCGTGATGCAATGGATGCTATGAAAAAATTAGAAAAATCTTCTCAAATTACTGAAGACGATTTAAAAGGATATTCTGATGATATTCAAAAAGTAACAGATAAATTTGTTGCTGAAATCGACAAAGTTACTAAAGAAAAACAAGATGAGTTAATGAGTGTGTAATATTATGGAAATGAAAGAAGTTATTGATAAAATTAATTCACTTAATGCTACAAAAAAAGAGCGTGAATTAACTGTTGAGGAATCAGAAGAATTAGCTAAATATAGACAATTATATTTACAAAATTTTAAAGCTAATATGAGAAACATATTAGATAATACTAAAGTAATTAATGAAAATGGAGAAGATATAACTCCTAAGAAGAAAGGAAATTAACAATGAGTGAAACTGCAGTCACAATTTTAGTTGGAGCAATTTGTTTACTTATCGGTGTTGTTGGAGGTTTCTATCTAGCAAGACGTAAATTTCATGAACTACATGGAAAAAAATCCTCAAATTAACGAAGATATGGTTATGAGTATGATGAGTCAAATGGGACAAAAACCATCTCGTAAAAAAATCAATCAAGTTATGAGCAACATGCAAAAAGCGCAAAAACAAGCTCAAAAACAAATGAAAAAATAATAATAAACAGATGTGTAATAATTTTGCACATCTGTTTTTCTTATTATTGTATAAATTTATTATATGAAATCTTTTTCAATTGACGATTTAATTTCTAAAGTGTTTCCTGTAACAGGGTGTGGGAAATTTACTTTAAGTGCTCCTAAATACATTTTATCGTATTTATAGCCGTCTTTTGAATATAATTTATCCCCGATTATTGGAACTCCTATAGAAGCTAAATGTACTCTTATTTGATGAGTTCTACCTGTTTCAAGTGAGACTAGAACTGAAAATTTATTTTGATCTAATTTACTGCATTCAAGTATATTAGTAATAGCATTCTTCCCATTTCTTGTTACTGCCATTTTGTTTTTTTCTTTACTATCTCTCCCTATATTAGTATTAATAGTTTGTGGTTTAATATTATTTTTTATTAATGCTGTATAGTAACGTTTAATTGCTCTTTGTTCAAGCATTTGATCTAGTTTAGCTTTGATTAGAGGAGTTTTTGCTAGAATCACTAAACCACAAGTATCTATATCAAGTCTGTGAATAGGTTCCAGATACTTATAATCCGCTATTAAATAGTTAACTAGCGTATCATTTTCAGTTTCTATTTCATTTGGATGAGTTTTTATACCGAATGGTTTTGATACGACAAGAATATAATCATCCTCATATTCCTTGTTTATTGTAGCGGTTGTATTTGATAAGTACTTAGATGTTGCTAAATCTATATTTAATTCTAGTGAATCATTTGTAGATAAACTTGATGTTAAATCTGCTTCTTTCTCATTTACTTTAATTGTTTGTTTATCATGGTGACTTTGCATTCTAATTGTATGTATATTCTTTTTTGACACTTTTAAAAATTGGCTTAAATAAACCTCAACTGATTGGAAGGGCTGTAGTATTTTAAATTTCATTATGGTACCTTGATTTCTTTCTTATATTAATATTACCATTATATACTAAAACATTAAGATAATAAAGAATAATAGGCTTTATTAAGAAAAATTATAATTATTAAATAGTTGAAAAATAATGTAATTTTAACTTGATTTTAACTTAAAAATATAGTATTATATAACTTGTGTTTTAACAACACTAAACATATAGTTTATTATTATTAAACTTAAATAACGATAAGTTTAATAATGGTAAACAATGATAACGTTAAGTTAGATAATAATAAACAAAATTAACTAAAAGTTATGTATTGTTAAACAAATTAACTTATTAACTATAGAAAGGAGAAGTTATGTATTCTATAGGTGAAAGATTAAAGAGATTACGAATTCAAAAAAACCTCACCCAAGAAGAGTTAGGGGAACGTACAGACCTTAGTAAAGGGTATATATCTCAAGTTGAGCGTGATTTAGCGTCACCATCAATGGAAACTTTTTTTAATATACTCCAAGTTCTTGGATGCGCTCCTAAAGATTTCTTCGATAAGGAGAGTACTAGTCAGAAAGTATATTATTCATTAGAAGATCAGACTAGTTATGAAGAAACTGATGAAGGATATAAACTTACATGGTTGGTTCCAGAATCAAATGAGAAAGAGATGGAATCTCTTATATTAAAACTAGATAAAAATTGTAATTATAAAACATTTGATCCTTCTGAATCAGAAACATTATGTTATGTGCTGAAGGGGAAATGCAAATTGAGATTAGGTGATGAGGAGTTTATCGCTTCTACTCATGAAAGTTTTTATTTTTTAGCTACGTCAGAACATAGAATATCAAATCCATTTGATGAAGAATGTGAAGTGTTAATTGTAGCGACTAATTCGTATTTATAAGGAGAAAATAATGGCAAATATTGTTGAATTTAAAAATGTATCAATGTCTTTTGGTAATACACATGTATTAAAGAATATTGATTTAGAAATAGAAAAAGGAAAATTCTATACATTACTAGGACCAAGTGGATGTGGTAAAAGTACAATTTTAAAATTAATTGGTGGATTTTTAAGTCCAACATCAGGTGATGTACTACTTGATGACAAAGTAGTTAATGATCTACCTGCGAATAAGAGACATGTGAATACTGTGTTCCAGGACTATGCATTATTCCCGCATATGAATGTATTTGAAAATGTTGCTTTTGGATTGAAAATTAAAAATGAAAAGAAAGAAGTAATTAATAAGAAAGTAAAAAAAGCTCTTAAACAAGTTAACTTAGCTGGTTTTGAAAATCGTGATATAAGCGAGATGAGTGGTGGACAAAAACAACGTGTTGCTATAGCTCGTGCAATTGTTAATGAACCTGAAATTATCCTACTAGATGAATCACTATCAGCACTTGATTTAAAACTTCGTCAAGAGATGCAATATGAACTTCGTGAACTTCAACAACAAACAGGGATTACGTTTATCTATGTAACTCACGATCAAGAGGAAGCACTAGCGATGAGTGACTATATCTTCGTAATGAATCACGGTAAGATTGAACAAAGTGGTACACCAACTGATATTTATGATGAGCCGGTAAACCGTTTCGTAGCTGATTTCATTGGTGAATCTAATATTGTTAATGCTGTTATGTTAGATGACTATTTAGTAGAAATATATGGTAAGCAATATGAATGTGTTGATGCTGGTTTAGATAAAAATAAACGTGTAGAAGTAGTTATTCGTCCTGAGGATTTAGAAATTACAAGTGCAGATAAAGGTAAAATCAGTGTAGTAGTAGATACTCAGTTATTTAGAGGAGTTCACTATGAAATCTGTTGTTTAGATGATCAATATAATGAATGGATTGTTCACTCAACGAAACAAGCAAAACCAGGAGCAGCTGTAAGTTTAAACTTTGATCCTGAAGCAATACATATCATGGTGCCTGGAGAAACTGAAGAAGAATTTGATGCTCGTCTTGAATCATATGAAGAGGAGGAATAAAGAATGTTTAATAAAAAAACACGCTCATTTTTTATGATTCCGTATGTAATGTGGATGTTACTTTTCGTAGTATTTCCAATATTACTAATAGTATATTATTCTTTTAGAGATATCGATGGAAACTTCACATTCGAAAACTATAAGATATTCTTTAGTAGCACATATGTATTAATGACATTATATAGTTTCTGGTATGCGTTTCTAATTACACTTATATGTTTGGTAATTAGCTATCCATTAGCATTTGCTATTAATAAAAGTAAGTATAAAGAACTGCTGCTTCTATTAATCATCTTACCAACATGGATTAATATCTTATTAAAAACTTATGCATTTTTAGGATTATTTGGTGAATATGGAACAATTAATAGTTTCTTAGAGTATATTGGTATAGGTTCTCAAAATTTACTATTTAATTCATTTAGTTTTATTTTTGTATCAAGTTACATATTCTTACCATTTATGTTATTACCTATTTATAACTCGGTTTCTGGTATGAATAAAAACTTAATTGAAGCATCATATGATTTAGGTGCTGACTTTAAAACTACGTTCTTAAAAATTATTTTACCATTAAGTATTAATGGTGTTAAAACTGGTATTCAGGTAACATTTATTCCAGCTCTATCATTATTCATGATTACACGACTTGTTGCTGGAAACAAAATTATCAACTTAGGTACAGCTATTGAAGAGCATTTCTTAGTTACTCAAAACTGGGGGATTGGTTCAACAATCGCAGTATTCTTAATAGTAGTAATGGGAATCATAATGGTTCTTACAAATACTAAAGACAAAACTAATTTTGGAGGTAGAAAATAATGAAATTAACTTCAAAAATATATTTAGGGGTTATCTTTGCAATATTATATATACCTCTAATTTATCTAGCATACTACTCGTTTAACTCAGGTAAGACAATGATTGATTTCGAAGGTTTTTCTTGGAAACATTATGTAGATTTATTTGAAAATACGCGTATGATGGTTATTGTAATTAACACGATAGTAGTTGCACTGCTTTGCGGACTATTTTCTGCTGTTTTTGGAACACTTGGTGCATTAGGAATATATTCTTTAAAATCTAATAAACAAAAGAATTCTTTCCTAGTAGGGAATAATATTCTTATTGTAAGTCCTGACGTTATTATAGGATGTTCATTCTTATTAATGTTTACTTTCATTTCTAAGTACACAGGATTAGATAGTATTCAAGGTTTTTGGTCTGTATTATTATCTCATATTGCATTTAGTATTCCGATAGTGGTATTAATGGTATTACCTAAACTATATGAGATGCCAAGAAGTATGGTTGATGCAGCAATAGACCTTGGAGCGACTTACCCTCAAGTATTAAGTAAGATTGTAATTCCTTATATTACACCAGGGATTTGGGCAGGATTCTTTATGGGATTAACTTATTCATTAGATGATTTTGCTGTGACGTTCTTTGTTACAGGTAATGGATTCCAAACTCTTTCTGTTGAAATTTACTCAATGGCACGACAAGGGATTAACCTACAGATTAATGCTTTATCTACAGTCTTAACTATCTTTGTTGTTGTAGCGGTATTAATTTATTATGTAATCAATACTAGTAAATTAAAAAGGGAGGTAAGGTAATATGAAAAAATTACTTATTTCAGCAATTTCAATATTAGTTATCTGTTTAGGATTATTATATAGTCGAAATTTTATTAATAGTTCAAATAGTGGCGATAAACAAACTTTAACAATTTTCAACTGGGGAGAATATATTGATCCAGATTTAATTAAAAAGTTTGAAGAAGAAACTGGGATTTCAGTTGTTTATGAAACTTTCGATTCAAATGAAGCAATGTTAACTAAGATTCAGTCTGGATCTACTCCGTACGATATTGTAATTCCATCTGATTATATGATTAAAAAGATGAAAAAGCTAAATCTACTAAAAAAATTAGATCACAGTAAAATTGAAGGATTTGATAATATTGAAGAACAATTTAGAGATAAAAGTTTTGATCCAAAGAATGAATATTCAATTCCTTATTTCTGGGGAACTCTAGGAATACTTTATGATAAAACTAAAGTTCCTGAAGATCTTAAATTTGAAAAATGGAATGACCTTTGGGATGCACGTTTAGAAAATAATATTTTATTAATTGATGGTGCACGTGAAATGATGGGAATTGCTCTTCAATCAGAAGGAAATTCCGTAAACGATACTAATGAGTAAACCTTAATCTAGCAGAAAGAAAATTAGAGTTACTTCATCCAAATATTAAAGCAATTAATTCTGATGAGAAGAAAATGCTTATGATTAATAATGAAGCATGGGTATCAGTAGTATTCTCAGGGGATGCAAAATCAATTATGGAAGAAAATGAAAATATGGTTTATGCATTACCTAAAGAAGGAACTAACCTATGGTTTGACAATATAGTAATTCCAAAAACTTCTAAAAATGAAGAGGCTGCATATAAATTTATTAACTTTATGTTAAAACCAGAAAATGCAGCAAAAAACTCTGAGTTTATTGGCTATGCAACTCCTAATGGTAAGGCTAAAGAATTGTTATCAGAAGAAACTACAAGTAATGAACAATTTTATCCAGATTTAGAAAGTTTTGGAAATAGAGCTGAAGTGTATGAAGATTTAGATCCTAAAATGCTTCAATTTTACAATGATCTATTCTTGAAATTCAAAATTAACAACAGAAAATAAAATTAAGAGAGATTATCGTTTTTGATAGTCTCTCTTAATAATTTAAAATTTACGTGAATACTCTTAAAAGCCGCTTACTTTTAATTCTTCAGTTTTGAATGTAACATTTTTTTCTGAACCAATATACATAGCTTTAAATTTCCATGTTGAATTTGGTTTTAAATTGTTGACATTAGCTAATGCATCACCAACTTTGTTACCATTAGCATCATACGCAGGAATAGTAATTTGAACATATGATTTCTCTTTATCAGTATTGTTCTTTAATACTCCTGTAACATAGCTAGAAAATGAATCTTTTTCGATATTAATTTCAGAAACTTCATATTTTGCTTTCTGTGTTTCTTGAGTAGAATTTTTAACTTCTACATCTTTTTTCTTGTTATCAGTTGTTTGCTGAATAATTAATATAAGTACAATTGCAGCTAAAACTATAAACCAAACTCTTTTATAGATAGGTTTTTTTTGAATATATACATTTCCATCTTGATCTGTAATTTTTTTTGACATAATAACTCCTCCTTAAATTTTTTATACTAATATTATATA
>CAKMQF010000078.1 GCA_927911745.1 uncultured Gemella sp. | reverse complement strand
GAAAGCCCATCAGTTAGACGTTTTAGAACCATTAGAAAGTTCATTAATTCCATTACCAAGTTTAGAACCGCCATCGCTAAGACGAGAAAGCCCATCAGTTAGACGTTTAGAACCATTAGAAAGTTCATTAATTCCATTACCAAGTTTAGAACCACCATGCTAAGGCGATAAAGTCCGGCAGTCAGACGCCATGATCCTTCAGATAGTTGATCAATACCGCTACTTAGTTTAGCGCCACCTTCGCTAAGGCGACCAAGTCCGGCAGAAAGGCGACCCGAACCATCGGTAAGTTGATCGATACCGCCACTTAGTTTAGCGCCACCTTCACTAAGACGACCAAGTCCAGCAGAAAGGCGACCTGAACCGTCAGCAAGTTGATTAATACCACTTCCAAGTTTTTGACCTCCTTCGCTAAGACGACCAAGTCCATTGTTCAGTTGGTTTGAAGCATCGGCTGCTTTTTGAAGTGAAGAACCAATCTCAGAAAACTTACTGTATAGAGTAGCTGTATAAGTTTTTACAACTTGATCTTTAACGGTATTCGTTAAGTTACTCGCTACAGTTTCCATAATTTTTTCACCGTTTTTACTCTTAGTAAAGTTAGTAGTAAAGTCGATGTTCATTTTTTCTGGGTTATCGTTTGATAATGATGTAGCATTTTTGGAGAAGTTTTGTGGTATTGTAACTACCATGTAGTAGTCTCCTTCTCGTAATTCTTTATCGGCTGTATCTTTATCGACGAATTGCCAATTACTTTTTTGTTATCTTTTAGTTTTTTCGACCATCGGAATTCCCGACTTCTAGAGTTTTTCCATTAAAATCTACTTTTTTGGTCTAGATTAACAACTCCAACTTTCATGTTTCCAGTGTTGTCATATGGATTCCAAACAGATTTTAGGAAAGTTCCTGAATATAGGACAGGAACTAGAAGAACGGTAGCCATGGTAGCTTTTAACCCTTTGCTCTTTAAAAGGCTACTAAATTCTTTTTTTATCATAATTCCTCCAAAGAAATTTCGTCGGCGAAATTCCATTATGTTAATTTAGATGATATAATAATATATCACTTAAGATATTCTACAACTTTATATACTAAAAGTCAAAATATTTTTTAGTAATAGTAAATTTTTAATATTTAACATTAAAGTATATTATATATAATGGAGATAAAAAATATAACTTTTAAAATTTATCGTTGTTGATTAATATATGATAATAATGGTGTTTTGATGAAAAGTGGATTATTGTTTAAACTTATAAAAAGATATATATTACTTAAAATAATTTCATTAAGTATTTATATAACTTATCCTAATTAAGGAAAAAATTAGTTCACTATTTGTTTGTTAGATGGCAATTGGTAAAAAAAATTTAAAAATAGTATATTATATTTATTATGTAAAAAGGTAGAAATCCTTAAAAATGGATAACTACCTTTGTTTTAATGTTAAGTTATGCTAATGCGTGTGATATTTTATGTTTTAAAAGATTGCTAAAACAATTTTGAGCATCTTTTAAATCTTTTGGATCTGGGTGTTTTTTTGATTCTTTAACCATGTCGGCAAGATCTGGTGTAACTTTGTGAATAAAGTTAGGGTCACGCCAAGTAAGGATTTTGAAAACTATCATAACCTTTGGATCAACCTTGCCTTGGCAGACGAAAGTTTCGTGAATTTTATTGTTTCTTTCTTCCATAAAGGCGATATAATTATTAATTGAATCATCTGCGTGATAATGTTCACGAGGAACACCACAAGTTAGAAATAGAGCAACGTCTTTACTATGTATTTCTTGTTGATCAATAAAACGTTGCATATTTTTATTGGCGTTAGTTTTATCTGTCCAAGCCCCTAGAATATAGAAATCATATTCTTTTTCTAGTTTTTTTCGTTGTTTTTTTATATCAAGTAGATCTACTTCTCCTTGATCTTTTATCTGTTCGTAAATAGCTTCAGCTACTTTTTTAGTATTTTTTGTTTTACTAGAATAAGCAAGTAAAATTTTCATAATAAGCCTCCTACTTAGGATGTTGGAATAATATTTCTAAAAATTAACCCTATAATAATCAAATTCATATAACTATTATAACAAAAAAATATTCTATTTTAAACTAATAACTGAAAATAATAATCAATTATAAAATTCGAGGGGAATAAAAATTAAAAAAAATTGAAAAATTAACCTATTAGAATTTGATTTTAACTAAAAAATAGGAAATAATTCATGGTTTATGATAAAATACTAATTGATAATAAAGAAAACCAAGTAGTATAGTGATAGGAGAAGAGAATGGAAAGGTTGTTTGAGATAACGAGTTATGCATCGTTTATTGTATACCATATAGAAGCGATGGATAAGATAAAGATTCCAAAAACCATGATAAGAGAATATATTAACCTGCAAAAAACGGTAGGGAGTTTCCCAGAAGAGCTGAATTATGTGACTAGTTTTTATGATACGAAAACAGGAAGTAGTGGGACACTGTTTGAAAATACTGATAAAGGGAATTACATTTTATCTTATACGGGAACGAATTTTTATTTTGATAGACAGAAGGATATGTATGCTGATGTAGTAGGTATTTGCTTGGGGCAAGCAGAACATATGACATCGTGTTATAGATTTTATACACGTATGAAGAAAAAATATGGTAATGATATTATTTTAACAGGTCACTCACTGGGAGGAAGTATAGCACAGCGTGTTGCGATTGAGTATAATGTACAGAAAAGTATTGTTTTTTAATGCAGCTCCGATATATTTAATCGGAGGTATAGATATTTTTATGGATAAGGAAAAAGACGGTGAATTGTACGCTGCGCGTATGAAGAAATATCTTAGAAATGTAAAGAAAACGGCTATTAAAAAATCAACTTTTACAGGGGATGTGAAAAGAGTCGTTTCTGAGTATGATATATTTACAAGAATTTCTGAGCTGCTGTCGATTGGTTACTATGTGGGTGATGAAATTATTGTAAAAGAAGCTGGGATGCATGGTATAAAGAGTTTCTTAGATATATACCAAAAATCTTTTGGAAGTTCTTTTGAGAAAAAAGAAAATGATGATCTTTTATCGTTAGAATATAAGGATTTTAGCCTAGCCGAGGTAGGTATTCTTAGTAATTTTTCAGAAGAGCGTATAGAAGAATTAGAGAATCAACTGAATGCTTTATTAGTAAGTAGTACTGTGATAGATAACTTGAATAAAAATCCGTATAATGTTAATTTTGAGTTTTTTATCAAGGCTATATTAGATAATATTGCGAAGAAAAAAGAAGAACTATAATAGAGTCCTTGTCTGATGTTTTTGTCAGATGAGGAGTCTTTTTTATATTGCCTTATATAACATATACAATATATTTATTTTTTATTTTTTCATCATAACTATTGAAAAAAGTATCGCCAACCAATATACTTTAAATTTGTATTATTATAATAATATAATACACCATAAACATATATAAATAGATTAAATACAATCACTAATTTCAAATTTCTTTTAGAAAGGAATTTAAATAAATAAAAAACTAATATCCAAATTAATAAACTAATAATTATTTTTAAAAATTCAAACATAAATTACTGTACCTTTTCAACTTTTTTGCTATCAATAATATCACCAGCTTTTACTGTAGAAAATTTATTATAATTATCCATAGCTTTAGCTATATTATTGCTTTTTTCTAAAATACTCCCCATAGGAGTCAAAATTAAACTAGTTATTATCTTCATCTTTGTATTCATTGTCTTTTCCTCCTATATTTGACATATATAATACATTTATCCAACAATAGCCAACTGGGCTGCCCCCAAAGTCCTAAAATTTAACAAAGTTCACATGAAAACTCATAGACGCAGTGGTTTATTGATATCTAAATACGCTTTATAAAAAGCTTTTTAGATGTCTAATAAACTGTGCGGAGGTGACTCGACAAAATTGATTTCTTTGAAATCACGATTTTTGAGTCATTCCCACTCTAAAATATCACGAAAACCATATGTAATCAATATGTAAGTCTAATAATTCATTTTCTGAAAATTAATCATTATATATGATATAATATAAGGGTTAGATACTCTAGTTCCATCATATTTTTTATTCCAACGCATTAAAAATGCTTTAGAAACTTTGTAACGTCTACAGATAAAGTTAATAGAGTTTTTATTTCTATATGTTTTTACCGTGGCTAATCTTGTTTCTAAAGTATGAGGTATAGATCGTTGTGTTTTTTTTTGTAAGTTTTCAGTTATAATAGTTTTCATAAGAGTAAATTCCTATTTTTGATTTGTCGTAATTTCAATATACAGGTATTTACTCTTCTTTTTTATATTTTGTCTCACATCAATTGTAACACTACATATTGTAAGTTATTAAAATAGGTTCACGCTTGCTCATTTTTCTGAGATATATTATAATAAAAAAAGATAGATTAATAAGTAAATTGTAATTTTTAAGCAAGTTGATAAGGAGAAAATTATGTTTAGTACGAGAAAATATTCGATTAGAAAGGTTTCAGTAGGTATTGCTAGTGTTCTAATAGGTATTACTGCTGGCTCTCTTGGAACAGCTTATGCACACGAAGACACTAACAATGTTGTTGCAACTGCAGAATCTAATCACGATGTTAATTTAGAGCATGTAAACAAACCTATTTTAGAAGAAGTTGAAAAACCAATGCCTAAACCTGAATTAGCACCAAAACCTGTAGAGCCTATGGCACCTCCAGTGTGTAAAGATTGTAAACATGAAGAAAATATAGTAGAACCTAAAAGAGAAGCTCACACGGTGAATGTGGTTGAGAAACCAGATTTAGAAAAAGTTGAAATAATAAAACCTGCACCTGAAGTGGAGTCAAAACCTTCAAAACAAAATGTATCGCTAGCGCCAGTAACAGAGGCTAATAAAGAAGATAATTTTATTAAATCTATTTTAGAAGATAAGATAGATTGGAATACTATTGATGAGAAAGAATTTGTAAATTATTTATTTGCCGATATTAAGGTTGATAAAAAGAAAGAACAAGAAATAAAAGAAGTATGGTTAATTAAAGTTAATGAGTTATTAGCAGTTGCTCCTAATAATGTAAATCTTCAAAAGGTGAAATCTATTTTAGAAAATTCTTTAAAGAGTAAGTCTTCAGTAGAAATAGAAAAACCAAAAGAAGAAAAAATAACTGAGGATAAGAAAGAAAACAAGGAATCAGTGAAAGATGAGACTAAAAAGTCACACCTAAAGAAGAAAAAGTAACTGAGGATAAGAAAGAAAACAAG